>CAYQQT010000897.1:0-1500 GCA_964419375.1 uncultured bacterium | reverse complement strand
CGATGATCGCCTGTGAGCCGAAGAGCGCGATCGCGTTCACGAAGGCGATGAGCGCCCCCGACAGGATGGCGGGGGCCACGAGCGGCATAGTCACCGCCGCCGCCGTGCGCCACCGGCCGGCGCCGAGGATCTGCGCCGATTCCTCCATGGACGCGTCCACCGACTCCAGCGCGCTCGCCGCGAGCAGGTACACGAAGGGGAAGGTGTGGATGACCGTCACCAGCACGAGCCCCGACATCGAGAACACGTTGAACGTGAGCGCGGGCAGCCCGAGCACGTCGCGCAGGAAGCGATTGACGAGGCCCGCGTTGGGACTGAAGAGGTTCACGAAGGCGATGGCAGTCAGGTACGGGGGCGTCACGTACGCGACGACCGCCGTGAGGTGCACGAACCGCCTCGCGGGCGCGTTCGTGCGCGCGGCCACCCACGCCAGCGGCAATCCGATGGCGACGCTGAGCACGGAGGTCCACAGGCCGAGCACGAGCGAGTTGCGCAGGGCCTGGACGTAGAGCCGGCTGCCCAGCGCTTCCCGGAAGTGCTCGAGGGTAAGCCGGCCGTCGGCGGTCATGCTGCCCCAGACCAGAAAGGCCAGGGGCAGCACGACCAGCACCAGCAGGGCCAGGGCCGAGCCCGCCATCACGACGCGCTCGACCCGGACCGGCGACGTCAGCGCGCGCTCCTATACGCGGGGAACGTATCCGTAGCGCAGGTTGCTGCGAGCGGCGCCGTGCTGCTCGTAATTCGCCTTGGCGGTCGCGATCTTGTCGGCGGAGAGGCCGGCGCCGCGGCGGTCGTACTTGTAGAGCCGGGCGTTCGTCTCGCCGAGGATCATGTTCTTGACGGGCCCGTCGGCGGCGCCGAGCGGCGCGAAGCCGTACTTCTTCTGCATGTCGTCGGGGATCTCCAGCCGGCGCAGCGCCTCGATCTGCCACTGGGGCGAGCCCGTCCACACGGCGTCGCTGCCCCACACGACGTGATCGGCGCCGAGCCCGCGCACGAGCTGGCCCATCATAGCCGCGCACAGCCGCGGCTCCGCCACCGTGCTCTGGGCGAAGATCTGGCCGAGGTCGCCGTAGACGTTGGTGACGCCGTACTTGGCCGGGATCTCCGAGAGGTCGGTCACCCACTCGATGCGCCCGGTCTGCTCGAAGAGCGTCCACGCGTCCGGCACGCTGCCGCCGCCCGCGGTGCGGTAGGCCGAGTGGTAGATGATGAAGTTGAGTTGCGGCCAGTCCTTGGCCGCGCGGCCCACGTCGCGCACGTCGGAGTACGCGAGCAGGTGCGGGAACTGCTTTTCGACGGAGGGCGGGAAGAGCCCCTTGTGGATGCATACGTTCACGAGGCCCGCCTTGGCGAACTTCTCGTACGCCTTGTAGGCGACCTTCTCGTCGTCAAGCCGCCACGGGTACTTGCCGACGGCCTTGTTCGTGTTGTCGCCGATGGTGTAGCCCTTGAACGAGTCCGGCTTCAGCTCGACGATGGCGCGGTCGACGCCCTCCA
>CAYQQT010000896.1:0-1504 GCA_964419375.1 uncultured bacterium | reverse complement strand
CCGGCGTCGTCGGAGCGCAGGAGGGCGAACGGCCGGCAGCCCGCGAGCACCGTCCCCGCGCTCACGGCGAGCGACCACGGCTGCGGCTCGGGCGAGGGAAGTGGCAAGGTCGTCCACCGCATGCCGTCGCGCCGGTACACGCAGCCCTCGCCGCCGGCGACGAGCAGATCACCGTCGGCGGCGAGCGCGAAGAGGCGGGCGGTGTCCGGCACCGCGGGCTCGCGCCGCCAGTGGCCGAGGTCGTCGGCGCGCCAGAGGCCCGCGCCGACGGTGGACACCCAGGCCTGCGCGGAGGCCACCCTACTCGAGGCCGGTGACGAGCCGGGAGGTGAGCGCGCGGATGTCGGGGATCTCGTCGAAGTGCGCGATCTGGTCGGCCACGCCCTCCGCGACGTCGCGCGGGAGGGCGCCCGCGCACGTGAGGAACTTGGCCCGCAGCTGCGCGTCGCTGAGGGGCTGATCGGCATGTCCGGCGGCGCCTCGCGCAGGCGAGTCGAGCGTGCGGCCGTCGGTCAGACGCACGCGCACGCGGCTCCACGCATGCTGCTCGAGGCCGTCCGGCATCGCGGGGTCGACCACCATGCTCACGCGGTCCATCAAGCGCTGCACGTCGGCGTCCACCGGACGATCTTCGAAGTCGGCGAGGCCGACGCCCCCGCGCGCGAGGGCGGCGGCGGCGCAGAACTGCATGGAGAACTTGCGCTCCAGGGGCGAGCGCGGACGGTCGTGGCGCAGCACGTCGGGCACCACGCGGTTGACGCCAACCTCCACCTCGGCAATCTGCGTGGCGGTGAGGCGATGGGCGTCGCGCAGCTCGACGAGGGCGTCGATGGCGGCATGGGTCAGGGCGCACGACGGGTACGGCTTCACCGCGATGCCCGAGTGCACGATCTCCCAGCGCCGGCCGAGGCGGTCGAACGCGTCGGCGGGCAGCGTCGCGCCCGAGAACGCCGCCGCGTAGCCCTGGCGGCCGTCGAGCGCGCTGTCCGAGGCGGTCAGGCCCTCGCGCGCGAGCTGGGCAGCAAGCACGCCGTTCCGCGCCGCGTGCCCCGCGTGATAGGGCTTCGTCATGGAGCCGAAGTTTTCCTTGAGGCCGGAGGCGAGGGAGGCGGCGATGCCGAGCGCGTGGCGCGTCTGCACGGTATCCAGGGCGAGAATGCGCGCCGCCGCCGCCGCGCAGCCGAGGGTGCCGATGGACGTCGTGGCGTGCCAGCCGCGCGTGTAGTGCTCCGGGTTCAGCGCCTCGCCGAGGGCGGCGTCGATCTCGAAGCCGATGACGTAGGCGAGGGCGACGGTGGCGCCGTCGGCCATCTCGGCTTCCCCGCACGCCAGCGCGGCGGCGAGGAGCGGCGCGCTCGGATGGCCCATGAGGGCGAAGTTCGTGTCGTCGAAGTCGTGGGCGTGACCGGCGGCCCCGTTGGCGAGCGCGGCCCACGTGGGCGCCGTGCGCAGCGAGGTTCCGACGACGGTGCACAGCGGCGCGCCGCCCTCGGCGCGCGCCACC
>CAYQQT010000895.1:0-1506 GCA_964419375.1 uncultured bacterium | reverse complement strand
CGGCCCCCGGCCTGCGCGCGCGAGAGCTCGACGCCGAGCGCGCCTTCCAGCAGCGGCGCGAGCGGTACCGCAGCGCCGTCGACGACCTCTTCGCGGCCGTGCTGCGCGGATCGCGCCTCGACGTGGCCTTCGACCGCGAGGTCGTGCAGCAGCTCATCGACCTCGCCCCCCCCGGGCTCGACGAGCTGTTCGCCATCCTCACCGTCATCGAGGCGCTCTTCCATCGCGCGCCCGCGCCCTACGACGTGATCGTGCTCGACACCGCGCCCACCGGTCACGCCCTGCGCCTGCTGCAGATGCCGGCCGCCGCCCTGGAATGGGTGCACGCGCTCATCGCCATTCTCCTCAAGTACCGCGCGGTGGTCGGCCTCGGCGACCTCGCCACCGATCTCGTGGAGATCGCCCGCGATCTGCGCGCCCTCCAGGAGCTGCTGCGCGACCGTGCGCGCGCGCGCGTGGTGGCGGTGACCCGCGCCGCGGAACTGCCGCGCCTGGAGACCGACCGGCTGCTCGCCCGCCTGCGCACGCTCGGCATCGCGGTGTCCGCGGTCGTCGTGAACGCGGTGCCGCCCGGCGATTGTGTCCACTGCCGGGTGGCCGAACGCCCCTCGGCATCCCGGAAGCGGTACGCTATGATCTCGGCTCCGGCTGTCTTTCCGCCGCCGCATGGCGTGGACGAGCTGAGGCAATGGGCGAGGAGGTGGGAGTGACACCGTCGAGCGAGCGTGACACCGCGACGTACCTGTACTGCCTCGTGCAGCGCGAGCGCGCGCCTGCGCTGGGTCGCGCGCCCCGCGGCCTGCCCGGCACCGGGCCCGTGCGCGCCATCGAAGCGGGGGGCGGGCTCTGGCTCGTGGCCGCGGACGCGCCGCTGGCGCGCTACGGCGCGGAAGCGGTGGAGCGCGGGCTGAAAGACCTCGACTGGGTGTCGGCGTGCGCGCTCGCCCACGAAGCGATGATCGAATACTGCGCGCGCGCGGGCACCGCACTGCCCATGAAGCTCTTCACGATCTTCTCCACCGACGAGCGCGCGCTGGCGCACATCGCGCGCCTGCGTCCCGCCCTGGGCCGCATCATCAAGGCGGTGGCGGGCCGGCAGGAATGGGGCGTGCGCATCCGTCTCGACGCCGGCGAAGCCCGCGCGCGCGTACGCGAGCGCGCCGCCAAAAATACCGGCGACGCGACCTCGGGCACGCGTTTCCTGCTCCTCAAGAAACAGGAGCAGCAGGCCGTCCGCGACGCCCTCGAGCAGGGACGCAGCGGCGTCGACTCCGCGTACGAGACGCTCGCCGGCCTCGCCGACGACGCGCGGCGGCGGCCGCCCGACGCGGGCGAAGTGGGCGCCCGCCTCCTCCTCGACGCCGCCTTCCTCGTCGCGCCCGCCAAGCTCCCCCGCTTCAAGGCGACGGCCAAGAAGGCGGCGGCGGGCCTGTCCCCTCACGGCTACGCGCTCACGCTGAGCGGACCCTGGCCGCCGTACAACTTCGTGACGGGCCTGGCATGAGC
>CAYQQT010000894.1:0-1514 GCA_964419375.1 uncultured bacterium | reverse complement strand
AGGCTCATCGACCGGCTGCCGCCGTCGTAGGGCGCGGGCTCGCCGGGCTCAGGCCAGGCCGAGCACCGTCCGCCGCAGTTCCGCGTTGGCCAGCAGCTCGACCGCCGTTCCGTGGAGCGCGATTCGGCCCTCCGAGAGCAGATAGCCTCGATCGGCGATCTCCAGCGCCCGCTGCACGTTCTGCTCCACCAGCAGGACGCTCACGCCGGCGCGGTTGATCTCGCCGATCACGTCGAAGACCCCGTCAACGATGACCGGGGCGAGCCCGAGCGATGGCTCGTCCATGAGCAGCAGCCGCGGCCGTGCCATGAGGGCACGGCCGATGGCCAGCATCTGCTGCTCCCCGCCGCTCAGGTTCCCGGCAAGCTGATCGGATCGCTCGAGGAGCCGTGGGAAGAGGCGATGGACCCAGGCAAGCGAATCGTCGTGCGAGCTCCGCACCTCGCGGCGATAGGCGCCGAGGTCGAGGTTGTCGCCGACCGTCATGCCGGGAAAGATGCGCCGTCCCTCGGGCACGATCGCGACGCCTGACCGGCAGACGAGATGCGCCGGCTGCCCGGCGACATCGGTCCCATCCACGCGGACCGATCCGCGGCGGATGGGCAGCATGCCGGCGATGGCGTGCACGAGCGTCGTCTTGCCCGCCCCGTTCGGGCCGACGATGCAGACCACCTCGCCGTCGGCCACGTCCAGGTCCAGCCCCCACAGGGCCTGTGCCTCGCCGTAGAAGACGTCGATGCCCCGGACCTCAAGCACGGACAGGCCCCTCCCGCATCGGTTCCTCGTGGGGCTGCCGGCCGAGGTAGGCGCTGATGACGGCCGGGTCGCGCATGACCGTGGCCGGATCGCCTTCGGCAAGGGTGCGTCCCTGGTCGAGCACCACGATCCGCGTGGCCAGCTGGTTGACCACCCGGAGCAGGTGCTCCACGAGGACGATCGCGATGCCCGAGGCATGGATGCGCCGCACGACGCCGACCGCGTTGTCGACCTCGACCGGGTTGAGGCCGGCAAGCGCCTCGTCGAGCATCAGCACCCGCGGCCGGGTGGCCAGCGCGCGGGCCATCTCGAGCAGCTGCCGCTCGTGGAGGTTCACCTCGCCGGGGAGCGCATCGGCCAGGTCGACCAGGCCGACGAGGGCCAGGTGCTCCTCGGCGTCGCGCCGCGCGTCGGACAGCGATCGTGCCGAGCGGCCGAACATGATCGCGGTGGCCACGTTGTCGCGCACCGTCATCGAGTGGAACGGGCGCGGGATCTGGTACGTGCGCGCCATCCCGACGTGCGCGATGCGGTGGGGCGGCAGCCCCGCGATGTTCGTGCCGCCGACCACGATCGTGCCACTCGTCGGGCGGAACGTGCCGGCCATGAGGTTGACGAGGGTGGTCTTGCCGGAGCCGTTGGGTCCCACCAGCCCGACCAGCTCGCCCGCGCGGACGGTGAGCGAGACGCCGTCGAGGGCGCGCACGCCACCGAACTGCTTCGTGACGTCGCTGCAGACCACGATCGGCTCGCCCGCC
>CAYQQT010000893.1:0-1516 GCA_964419375.1 uncultured bacterium | reverse complement strand
TCGCAGCACAAGCAGCGGCTGGTGCTGGGGCCGCTCGTGTTCTCCATCGGCATCGGCATGACGGTGGCGGACGTGTCCGGCAAGGCGATCGCCAATCTCGAGATCGAGAAGATCACGCACGAGCATCCGACGTTCATCGGCGACACCATCTATTCGGAGTCGACCGTGCTCGACAAGCGCGAGTCCAGCAAGGGCGACCGGGGCACGGTGTCGGTGGAAACGCGCGTGACGAACCAGCGCGGCGAGCGCGTGATGACGTTCCGGCGCACGGCGCTCGTGCCGAAGAAGAACCACGCCACCATGGGGGAAGGGAAGCTGCCCGCATGAGCCGGCCACCGCTCGATGGACTGCGCATCATCTCCGTCTCACAGTTCGGCGCCGGCCCCTTCGGCACGCAGCTCCTCGCCGACCTGGGCGCGGAGGTGATCAAGATCGAAGACCCGGGTGTGGGCGGCGATGTCTCCCGCTACGTCGGCCCCTACGCGGGCGACGCGGATTCCCTCTACTTCCAGTCGTTCAACCGGGGGAAGAAGTCGCTCACCCTCGACCTCAAGCATCCCGAGGGCAAGGCGGTGTTCGACGACCTCGTGCGCCGCTCGCACGCCGTCTACAACAACCTCCGCGGCGACCAGCCCGCGAAGCTCGGGCTCACCTACGCGGTGCTGCGCGAGGTCAACCCCGCCATCGTGTGCTGCTCGCTCTCCGGCTTCGGCATGACGGGCCCGCGCGCGGCGGAGCCCGCCTACGACTACCTGATCCAGGGCTATGCGGGCTACATGGCGATCACCGGAGAGCCCGACGGCCCGCCCGGCAAGTGCGGCGTGTCCGTCATCGACTTCGCCGGCGGCTACGCGTCCATGGCCGCCCTGATGGCGGGGCTCTGGGACGCCCAGCGCAGCGGCGTGGGACGCGACATCGACATCTCGCTCCTCGACACCGCCGTGAGCATGCTGTCGTACTTCGCGATCTGGGCGCTCAACCGCGACTGGCAGCCGTCGCGCGTGGCCGACTCCGGTCACCAGGCGCTCGTGCCCGCGCAGAACTTTCCCACCCGCGACGGCTGGCTCGTCATCTTCTGCAACAAGCCGAAGTTCTGGGACAACCTCATGGAGGTCCTCGAGCTGCCGCAGGTGGCGGCCGATCCGCGCTTCGCCACCTTTCCCGACCGCCTCGTGCACAAGGAGGCGCTCCTGCCCCTCCTCAAGGCCCGCTTCCAGGAGCGCACCACCGAGGAGTGGCTCACGCGGCTGCGCGGGCTCGTGCCGTGCGCGCCCATCAACGACGTGGCGCAGGCCCTGGAGGACGAGCAGGTGCGCGCCCGCGACATGATCGTCGAGGTCAAGCACCCACAGTTCGGCGTGATGCGCGAGGTCGGCTCGCCCGTGAAGACGGCGGGCGCCATCACCTCGCCCGCGCCCGCGCCCGCCCTCGGCCAGCACACGGACGAGATCCTCGCGGACCTCCTGAAGTATCCCGCCGAGCGCATCGCCGCCCTGCGCGCCTCCGGCGCCCTCGG
>CAYQQT010000892.1:0-1516 GCA_964419375.1 uncultured bacterium | reverse complement strand
GTGCCGAGGGCGGGCACCACCCGGCTGCCCGGCATGAGGGCCGCGGCCACTCGCGAGATGGCAGCAAAGAGCGGCGTGTCGATCGGTGAGATGGAGCCGCCGCGGCGACGGTTCGGCGGCGCGTCGATGGTCACGCGCCCGGCGAGATCGCCGAGCGCCTCCTTCAGCATCGCCTCCACCTCGTGAGCCTCGACACCCGGAAGCGTCCTGATGTCGACGTCGATCTCGACGCGGTCGGGAATCACGTTCACCTTCGTGCCGCCGTGGACGACGTTGGGCGACAACGTCGTGTGCGTGCAGGCGTGCGCCTCGCGCGCGAGCACCACGTCATCGAGCCCGCCCGCCGTTTCCCACACGCGCTCCGGATCGGTGAGCCCCCTGGTGATCGTCGGATCCAGCTCGAGGGCCTCGATGTAGCCGCGCCACGCGTCGAGGATGCGCGCCGCCGGCCGGTACTCGGCGAGCCGCTGCACGACCTTCGCCGCCGTCACGAGCGCGTTGTCGGTGCGGAACGGCCGCGAGCCGTGTCCGGGTGTCCCCTGCACGACGAGCCGCCTCCAGTTCCCGCCCTTCTCGCCCACCGCCACGCGAAGCCGAGGCCCCGACGGTGTCGGGATGGGCACGCCGCCGTTCTCGGTCACCACGTAGTCGCACTTCACCGCGTCGAACTCGTGCTCGACCATGTGGCCGGCGCCGTAGACCCCGCCCGCCTCCTCGTCGGCGACGGCAAGGTAGATGAGCGTGCCCCGCGGCTTGAAGCCGCTCGTCCTCAACCGTCGCGTCGCCACCGCCATGGTGGAGGTCAGGTTCAGCATGTCGATGGCGCCGCGGCCCCACACGATGCCGTCCACGAGCTCCGCCGCGAAGGGGTCGCGCTGCCAGCCGGAAGGATTCACGGGCACGACGTCGGTGTGGCCCATGAGCAGCAGCGTGGGCGCCGTCGGGTCGCTCCCCTCGATGCGCGTGACGAGGCTGGTGCGGCCGGGCTGCGAGGTGTAGCGCTCGCACGAGAGACCCGAGCCCGCGAAGAAGTCCTCGAGCGCCTCCACGCTCTTGCCCTCGTGTCCCGACGCCACCTCGCCGGTATTCACGCACGCGTTGCGGATGAGTGTGCGCAGTAGCTCCGTCGCCTCGGTCTCGACCGCTTTGTCGTCAGGCATCGGTCCCTTCCCCCTCCAGCGTGCGCTTCAAGGTCCTCAGATCGCGCTCCACCAATGTGACATCCTCGGCAAACTTCTCCGCCGACGTCCCGGACAGCCGGAACAGCGTCACCATGACCTCGCTGCCGGTCCCGTTCACCACCACGCGCATGGGAACCAGGATCTCCTCGCCCGACTCGAGCGTCACGTGGTGGTCGAGCACGCCGAGCTCGTTACGGTCGACGAACCTGATGCCGATAGGCCCGGACGACGTCTGCACGATCCACTTGCCGTCCACCTTGCTCACCGACCGGCCCAGGCCCGCCGCCCACCTCGGCAGGTTCTCGGGGTTGGAGACGAAGTCGTACACGTGCCGC
>CAYQQT010000891.1:0-1517 GCA_964419375.1 uncultured bacterium | reverse complement strand
GCCGGCCCGTGCGCCCGCGCCAGCGCGAGGGCGATCAGCGGCCCGCACGCCAGCGTCTCGCCGGCGCGCGCCTGCACCTCCGCCTCCAGACGTGATGCTTCGCCGCCGGATCCGTAGGCCATCGCGGGCCCGCCGGCCGTCATGAGCACGCACGCGGCGGCCTCCACGAGCGGCCCCGGCGCCAGCCAGCGGGCGCGCTCGTAGAGATCCTCACAGTCCTCGAAGGTCTCCACGGCCAGCACCAGCGCCCGCGCGCACCGTCCGCGGCGGACCAACAAGTCGGCCTGCCAGAGGGCGTCGACGGCAGCAGAGGCGCCGCCCAACAGAATGACATAGGCGCCCCGCAACCCGAACTCGATCGCAACCTCCGCCGGAACCGCGCTCGGCGCCGTGTAGGGGAAATGCAGCGTCCCCGGCTGGCCCTCGCCCTTGACGAAGGACGCATTGGCGGCGCCGTAGGCCGCCGCGGTGACATAGACGAAGCCGGTGTCGGGCCCCGCGATCGCCTCTCGCGTGAGCCCCCCGTCGGTCAGCATCGCCTCGACCGCGGCCACGCCCAGCAGGCATTCCCGCGTGGCGCGCCGGAAGCGGTCACCCGTCAGCGCGGGCCGGGGAATCGACATGACCCGACGGCCCTGCGCGGCGCGCGTGGCGTCGTCGGGGAGGGCGGCCACTCCCGTGCCCCAGCCCGTGAGCACGCCCGCCGCCGCCACCGTCACGGCGACATCCCTTCGAGCACGAGGGCGGCGTTGCACCCGCCGAAGCCGAGCGACGTGCTGAGGCTGATGCGCGGGCGAGCGGCGCGAGCGGCGCCCGCCACGTAGTCGAGGTCACAGTCCGGGTCCGGCTCCTCGTAGCCGAGCGTGGCCGGCACCACGCCATCGCGCGTGGCGAGCAGGCACATCACGGCCTCCAGCGTCGCCGCCGCTCCCATCGTGTGCCCGAGCGCGCCCTTGATGGAATTCACGGGCACCGCGTGCGCGCGCGCGCCCAGCACGCGCTTGAGCACGGTCGTCTCGATACGGTCGTTGAGCACGGTGCCGGTGCCGTGGGCGCTGACGAAGTCCACGTCGGCGGCGCCCACCCCGGCATCGCGCATGGCCGCGCGCGCGGCGAACTCCAGACCGCGCCCCTCGGGGTCCGGGGCGGCGATGTGCGAGCCGTCGCTGCCACTGGCGTGGCCGAGAAGCCGGCCCAGGCGCGGCCCCGTCACGTCGCCGTCACGCGCCATCAGCACGAGGCCGGCGCCTTCACCGAGCAGGAGGCCGCCGCGACGACGGTCGAAGGGCCGCACGCGCTCGCGCGTGAGCGAGCGCAGCGCGTCGAAGCCGCGCATGACGAACCGACAGAGCACGTCGTAGCCACCCGCGATGACGAGATCGGCGGCGTCGTCATGCAACAGGTCCGCGGCCACGCCGAGCGCGGTTGCCCCCGATGCGCACGCGGTGGATACCGTGATGACGGGCCCGCGCGCGCCCACGCTGCGGGCGAGCGCGTGCGCCGGGCTGTCGTAGAGC
>CAYQQT010000890.1:0-1518 GCA_964419375.1 uncultured bacterium | reverse complement strand
CGGGAGCATCGCCTGCCCGAAGGCGTGGAGGACATCTATGCGCTCGCCTGCGCCTGAGTCGCGGGCCCGGGCTGCGTCGCTACTCCTCGTACTCTCTCTGGCGGCCCTCGCGGCCGTCGTTCCCGCCTCGGCGGCGCCGCCGGACGGCACACTCGTCGTCGGCGTCCACGTCACGCTCGTGAACCGCTGGCTCGATCCCGGCGACACCGAGGGACTGATCACGCCGTTCATGGTGCTCTACGCGCTCCACGACGGGCTCGTCAAGCCGATGCCGGGCAACATCAGCGCACCGAGCCTCGCGGAATCGTGGTCGCTCGCCAAGGACAACGTCACCTACGACTTCGTCCTGCGCAAAGGCATCAAGTTCCACAACGGCGAGCCGGTGACGGCAGACGACGTGAAGTTCTCGTTCGAGCGCTACCGGGGCAGCGGGGCCAAGCTGCTGAAGGAGCGCGTGAAGGAGGTCCAGGTCGCCGCGCCCAACCGCGTGCGCATCGTGCTGCGCGAGCCGTGGCCCGACTTCATGGCATTCTACGGCACGTCGGCCACGGGCGCGGGCTGGATCGTGCCGAAGAAATACATCGAGAAGGTCGGCGAGGACGGGTTCAAGAAGGCGCCCATCGGGGCCGGGCCGTTCAAGTTCGTCAGCTTCCAGCCCGGCGTCGAGCTGGTGCTGGAGGCGTTCCCGCAGTACTGGCGCAAGACGCCGAGCGTGAAGCGCCTCGTCATGCGCAGCATCCCGGACGAGTCCACGCGCGCGGCGGCGGTGAAGACGGGCGAGGTGGACATCGCCTATCTCTTCGGCGGCACGCTGGCGGAGGAGTTGCGCCGCTCGCCCGGCGTCAAGATCGTCGCGCCGCTCGTGTACGGCATCTATTGGATGGACTTCCTCGACCAGTGGGATCCCAAGTCGCCCTGGAACGATCGCCGCGTGCGGCTGGCCGCGAGTCTCGCCATCGATCGTCAAGCCATCAACCAGGCCGAGATGCTCGGCTTCGCCAAAGTGACCGGCTCCTTCGTGCCGTCCTCGTTCGAGTTCGCGCTGCCCCTCGAGCCGCATCCCTACGACCCCAAGCGCGCCAAGCAGCTGCTGACGGAGGCCGGCTATGCAAACGGCTTCGACGCCGGCGATCTCACCCCGCTGCCGCCGTACACCTCGCTCGCCGAGGCCATCGGCGGCTATCTCCAGGCAATCGGCATCCGCAGCCGCGTGCGGACGATGGAGCGCGCCGCCTTCCTCACCGCGTGGCGGGAGAAGAAGCTAAAGGGCCTGCTGATCGGCGCGACGGGCGCCGCGGGCAACGCGGCGGCCCGGCTCGAGCCCTTCGTCACCAAGGACGGCATCTACGCGTACGGCACGCTGCCCGAGCTGGAGGACCTGTTCGCGAGGCAGGCCAAGGAGCTGGATCGCAAGCAGCGTGAGAAGCTGCTGCATCAGATCCAGAAGGCCGTCGCCGACCACATGCTCGTGGCGCCCTTGCACCAGCAGGCCTTCATCTGGGGGCGTGAGCGCGCGCG
>CAYQQT010000889.1:0-1519 GCA_964419375.1 uncultured bacterium | reverse complement strand
GGCGGCGGAGATGCTGGGCGCCTCGCGGCGGTGCCTCGACCTCGCGGTGGAGTACGCGAAGGTGCGCGAGCAGTTCGGCCAGCCCATCGGCTCCTTTCAGGCGATCCGTCACAAGTGCGCCGAGATGCTCCTCGAGGTCGAGAACTCCCACTCGGCCGTCTACTACGCGGCGTGGGCGCTCGACGCGGGCGCGGAGGAGGCGCCGCTGGCGGCATCCGTTGCGAAGTCGTACCTCGGGGATGCCTCCCGAAAAGTGTGCGGAGAGGCGATCCAGGTGCACGGCGGCATCGGCTTCACGTGGGAGTACGACCTGCACCTCTACTTCAAGCGCGCCAAGGCGCTGGAGGCGCAGTACGGCGACGCCGAGTACCACCGCGAGCTCATCGTCCGCCGCGTTGGCTAACCAGGGGCCGCCCCTCGACGGCATTCGCGTCGTCGACCTCACCAGCTACATCGCCGGCTCCTACGCGGCGATGATGCTGGCCGACCTCGGGGCCGACGTCATCAAGGTGGAGTCGCTCGAGGGCGATTCCTTCCGCGAGCTGCCCGGCTTCTACGGCTGGAACCGCGGCAAGCGCTCCATCGCGCTCAACCTCAAGGACGCGGCGGGCGTGGAGGTCGTGGAGCGGCTGGCGCGCCACGCGGACGTGATCATGGAGAACTGGCGGCCGGGCGTGGCGGCGCGGCTCGGCGTCGGCCACGAGCGGCTGTGCGCGCTGAACCCGAGATTGATCTACTGCTCCATCAGCGCCTTCGGCTCCTCCGGCCCCTACGTGGACCGGCCGGGCTTCGATCCCCTGCTGCAATCCCTCGGCGGCCTCATGGTGCTGCAGGGCTTCACCGGCCCCCCGCAGTACCTGCGCACGGCCCCCACCGATTACTACACGGCCGCGCTCGGCGCGCAGACGATCCTCGCCGCGCTCTTCACGCGCGAGCGCACCGGCCGCGGCCAGCGGGTGGAGACGTCGCTGCTGCGCGGCGTGCTCGCGCTGCAGTCGGGGCTCGCCGTCGACTACCCGAGCAAGCCCTCGCTCCTGCGCGACAACCCGACGTACCGGCTCTACCAGGGCAGCGACGGGGAATGGTTCTTCGTGGCGTGCGGCAACCAGTCGTTCTGGGGCAAGCTGTGCACCGCGGTCGGGATCGAGCACTTGCGCGACGACCCGCGCTTCGCCTCGTGGCTGCTGCGCGTCCAGAACAACGCCGATCTGCTGCCGCTTCTCGAGAAGGCGTTCGGCAGCCGGCCGCGTGCAGAGTGGCTCGACGTGCTTGCCGCGCACGACATCCCGGCCGCCCCCGTGAAGTCGCTCCTGGAGTTCATGGACGACCCCGCCGTCAAGCATCACGACATGATCCACGAGTACGACCATCCCGAGGTGGGCCGCCTGCGCCTCATGGGCCAGCCCCTCGTGTTCGACGACACGCCCACCCGCGATCCAGGACCACCTCCCACGCTGGGTCAGCACACGGACGACGTGCTGCGCGAAGCCGGCTACGACGCGGCGGCAATCACCACGCT
>CAYQQT010000888.1:0-1520 GCA_964419375.1 uncultured bacterium | reverse complement strand
CTGACGAAGATCCACGAGTCAATCGTTCGCGGCACGCTCGACGAGCTGGCCGCGGCCGCGCGCGACGGCGCAATCCCGGGCCGCGGCGAGTTCGTCATCGTGGTCGGCGGGGTCGAGGGGACGGAACGTGTCTCTGTCGCGGATGCCGAAGCAGCAGTCGCGCAGGCCCGGACCGACGTCGAGCGGCTCGTGGTGGAGGGGATCGCGCGGGGCGAGGCGGCCCGCCGGGTGTCGGCTGCGACCGGGATCCCCCGGCGGCGCCTCTATGGGGCGAGCCGCGACCGATAGGGCCCGGCGCGGCACCTCGAGCGATCGAGACAGTATCCTGCGTGCCGATGGGCATCATCGAACTCTTCCTCCAGCCTGAGACCTATCTCGCCCTCCTGACGCTGACCGTCCTGGAGATCGTTCTCGGGATCGACAACGTCATCTTCATTTCGATCCTTGTCCAGCGTCTACCCGCCGCCCAACGCGACAGGGCACGGCTGATCGGCCTCGGGCTCGCGATGGGGATGCGCATCCTCCTGCTGCTGACGATCACGTTCATCATCGGTCTGACCCAGCCGCTGTTCGGCCTGTTCGGGCGCGACTTCTCGTGGCGCGACGGGATCCTCATCGCGGGCGGTCTCTTCCTCCTTTGGAAGGCCACGAACGAGATCCACATGTCCCTGGAAGGGGAGGATCCAACGACGACACCTGGGGGATCGGCGTCCTTTGCAGGGGTGATCGCCCAGATCCTGGTGCTCGACGTGGTGTTCTCGCTCGACTCGGTGCTGACTGCGGTCGGCGTGGTCGACGAGGTTCCGATCATGGTTGCCGCAATCGTCATCGCCGTCGGAGTCATGCTCTTTGCTTCGGCGCCGCTGTCGAAGTTCGTGCACCAGCACCCCACCGTGAAGATGCTGGCCCTCTCGTTCCTCCTGTTGATCGGTGTAACCCTGATCGCCGATGGCTTCGGGCTCCACATCGACAAGGCGTATATCTACGCGGCGATGGGGTTCAGCGTCTTCGTCGAGGCCCTCAACCTGCGCTCGCGACGACGCCGCGGCGTGCCGGTCGATCTCCACCCCAGGGTCCAGGACGAACCCGACCCGAACGCCGCTTAGCGATCTCCCCGCGTGCACGCGCAGGCGGCGCCGGAGGGGAGACGGCGCCGCCGAACGCGTGGAGAGAGCTTCAGGCGACCGCGGTTGCCTCCTCCGGGACGGGCTCCGACGCCGCCACCGTTGCCTCATCGGGCGATTCGCCGAGCGCGCTCGCCTGGGCGGTGAGGGTCTCGGCCGCGGACTCGGCGTCGTAGTCCTTCTTCTTCCGGCCGGACAGCATCTCGACGTGGGCCGCGACGACCTCAGTCTTCCAGTGCCGCTGGCCCCGGTCGTCGTCCCAGGTGCGCGTCTGGATCCGTCCCTCGATCGCGACCTGTTGGCCCTTCCCGAGATACGTGCCGCAGATCTCCGCGAGCCGATCCCACGTGACGACGTTGTGGTACTCGGCTCTCTCCTTGCCGTTCCCCGCGTACT
>CAYQQT010000887.1:0-1521 GCA_964419375.1 uncultured bacterium | reverse complement strand
AGGGAGCGAGCGACGAGCCAACGACGGAGATGGGCGTTTTTCAGCGCCCTGCTAGACGCCGGTGCCGAAGCCCCCGGCGGTGCGGACGGTGGCCGCTTCGCCCATGTGTGACGACGCGTGAAAGAGGGCGATGCCGCTCAGCAGGCTCTTGCGCGGACGGCCGGTGAAGACCTTCACGAGCATCTCGCTGCGGGCGCCGAACGCTCCCTGCGCGGCGGCGCGCTGAAGGGACTCCGCCGTGACGGCGCCTGTCCAGTCCTCGGGCGTGAAGCCACCCACGACTTCGCGGGTGGCCCGTCCAACGGCGTCACGGTACTCGCCGAGCGCGCCGAGGTCGATCTGCCGGGTCAGCTCCGTCACCTCGGGACTGCTCATGCCGACGCCGAAATCGCGCCGGCTGACGGCGAGCCGCTTGGCCCACGCCTCGTCGAAGACCTGTGGTCGTCCGGTCAGCACCGGGTTCACGAAGAGGTCCTCGGCGCGCGCAATGTGCCACAGCAGCCACGCCAGCGAGTTGAGGTCCTCGCGCGGGCGCACGCGCATCTGCTCGTCGCTGAGCCCGGTGAAGGTGCGCTCCGCCGCCGACATCGGATTGCCGCCCACGGTGGCCGAGTGCATGGCGGCGTGCTGGTCGAGGAAGAGGTCTCGCGCGTCCATGGTGATCCTCCGGCGTCGGACGTTAGCACAAGTTCCCGGTCCGCCCACGGGCCGTAGTACGCTCCGTCGCGGAGGATTCACCATGAAGGCCTACTGGATCACCCCGGGTCCCGGCGGGACGAGTGTCGAGCTTCGCGAAACCCCCACGCCCGAGCCCAAGCCCGGCGAGATCCTCGTGCGCGTGCGGGCCACGTCGTTGAACCGGGGCGAGCTACTGGGCGGCAAGCCCGGCGCGCCCGCCAAGTTGGATGGGGGGCCTCGAAGGGCCCCCCAAGCCCCCCAAAGCGCTCGGCAGCGCCCCGGCAAAGCCGTGGCGCTCCTCGATATTCCGACAGGCTCCAAGCCCGGCGGGGGCGAATGCGCGGGTGAGGTCGTCAAGATCGGCGAGGGTGTCACCGGGCGGCGGCAACGCCGCTCGTGTTTCTCGTCGTCTACGACATGCTCGTCGCCCAGGGCCAGCTGGCGGCGGGGCACTGGCTGCTCGTGACGGGCGCCTCCTCCGGCGTCGGAGTGGCCGCGCTCCAGACCGGCAAGGCGCTCGGTGCGCGCGTCATCGGCACGTCCGGTTCCTCCGACAAGCTCGCCCGTCTGGAGGAGCTTGGACTCGATGTCGGCATCCGCACGCGGGCCGGCGACTTCCACGAGGAGGTGATGAAGGCCACCGACGGCAAGGGCGTGAACCTGGTGGTCAACAACGTCGGCGGCTCCGTCTTTGCCGAGTGCATCAGGAGCCTGGCGTTCGAGGGGCGGCTGGCGACCGTGGGGCACATGGACCGGGTTCTGAGCGCTGCCCTCGATCTCGAAGCGCTGCACGGCAAGCGGCTCACCGTCTTCGGCGTCAGCAACCGGCTCCGCACGGCGCCT
>CAYQQT010000886.1:0-1526 GCA_964419375.1 uncultured bacterium | reverse complement strand
AGCTTGTCCCCCGCCCCGAGCTTGTCCCCCGCCCCGAGCTTGTCCATGGACCGGTGACCGAACTTGCAGCCGACGGCGAGCACGACGTCGGCGGCGCGCAGCGCGGGCACGGTGAAGCGCCGATCAGGCAGCACGCTGTGCCAGAGCGGATGCCGCTCGTCCATGGCGCCGCGGCCCATGACCGTCGTGATCACCGGGGCCCCCAGCCGCTCGGCCACCGCCCGCAGCTCGCTCGCGGCCTCCGCGGCCACGACTCCCCCACCGGCGATGATGAGCGGCCGCGACGCGCGCGCGAGCAGGCGCGCCGCGTGCGCGACGTCCTCGACATGGCAGGGCGGGCGCACGCCACGGCCACTCGGGGGCATGGCCGCTTCCACGCGCGCGGCAAGGAAGTCGTGGGGGATCGACACCGCCATGGGACCGGGCCGTCCCGTGCGCAGCAGCGCGAAGGCGCCCGCGAGCGAGGTCGGGATGGCCGTGGCATCGGTGAGCGCCTCCGCCCAGCGCGTGACGGGCCGGAAGCACTCGATCTGGTTCGGCACCTCGTGCAGCGCGCCGAGATCACGGCCGACCAGGTGCGAGGCGATGTCCGACATGACGACGAGCACCGGCACCGAGCCTGCGTACGACTCCGCGAGCGGCGTGATGGTGTTGGTGGCGCCGGGCCCCGTGGTCACCACGACCACGCCGGGCTGTCCCGACGCGCGCGCGTAGCCGTCCGCCATGAAGGCGGCGCCCTGCTCGTGCCGGGCGAGGACGTGGACGATCTCCGACTGGCGCAGCAGCGCGTCATAGATGTGCAGGTTGTGGATACCCGGGATGCCGAAGACGTGTCGCACGCCCTCCGCCCGCAGTGCCTCCACCACCCACTCGCCGCCCGTGCGGATCACAGCATCGCCTTGAAGCTGCGGTCGATGGGGACCTCGACCAGGCTCGGGCCATCGGAGGCGAGCGCGGCCGCGAGCACGTCGCCGAGGACCGCCGGCTTGTCCACGCGCGTGGCGGTGACCCCGAGGGCGCGCGCGAGCGCGACGTAGTCGATCTCGGGCTCGGTGATGTCCATGCCGGGGAAGATGCCGCGCTTGGCGCCGGGCAGGCCGAGGCTGAGCATTCCCGATTTGAGGATGGCGTACGACGCGTTGTTGGGGACGACGTAGGTGATCGGCAGCCGGTAGTGCGCGGCCGTCCACAGCGCCTGCGGTGCGTACATCAACCCGCCGTCGCCGACGGTGGCGACGACCTTGCGGCCCGGCCGCGCGAGCTGCACGCCGATGGCGGCCCCCATGCCCCAGCCGAGCGTGCCCGTCTTGGAGCCGAAGAAGGCGCCACGCGCGGAGAACTTCAGATGGCGCAGCACGTGGGGCAGCGTGGAGGCCGACTCGTCCACGATGGCGGTGTCGGCGGCGAGGAGGGCGGCGAGCGTCCGCATGAGGTACGCGGGCGACACCGGCGTCTGCCCCGCCTGCGCGTCGGCGTCGGCGTGCAGCCGGCGCACGTACTCGGTGCGCGTGCGCGCGGCCGCCGCC
>CAYQQT010000885.1:0-1527 GCA_964419375.1 uncultured bacterium | reverse complement strand
TCCTTCACCGCGCGCTGGAGAACGGAGCTGTTCGAGACGCGCGCGCCCGTGCTCGCCGGGCTGCACCCCGACGGCGTCCTCACGCGGACGGCGGGGCTGTTCGGCGGCGGCCCCGGCGGCCCCGTGCGCGGCGTGACGCTCACGCCCGACGGCGCGCTCATCAAGGACTGGGGCATCGGCGGGCTGGTCACGCTCTCCACGCCGGGGGAGATCCTCGAGGTCCAGCTCGCGGGCGGCTCCGGCCACGGCGACCCGTGCGAGCGCCCGGTGGACGAGGTGCAGCGCGATCTCGACACCGGCTACATCACCGCGGCCGGCGCCGAGCGTGACTACGGCTGCGTCGTGCGCGACGGCCGCGTAGACGCGGCGGCGACGGCGGCGCGACGGCGCTCACCGCAGGAGTCGTGACCGGGGCCGTTCGCCCTCGTCCCCGCGCCGTGCACGAGCAGGCGAGTGGTCCGTCGCCCGTCGTGGTCGCGCTCACCGGACTGCTGGCCCTCGCCGTCGCGATGGGTATCGGGCGGTTCGCGTTCACGCCCATCCTTCCCATGACGCAGGTGGACGCCGGGCTGTCCATCGGGATCTCGAGCACCTCGCCGAGCGGGTTCAGGTGCCTGAGGAATTGTGGCTCGACTACTCCATCTTGGTGAAGGTGGCCGGCCGGCGAGGGTCGTGCGCGAGCTTGTTCCTACTTGACCTTGAGAAGGTCCCTCAGCCCGTCGCCGACGAGATTGACGGCGAGGACCGTCATCGCCAGGAAGGCGCCGGGGAAGAGGATGATCCAGAACGCGCGCTGCACGTAGGCGCGCCCCTCGGCCATGATATTGCCCCACGACGGGATATCGGGCGGCGTGCCCGCGCCGAGGAAGGACAGATACGCCTCGAACAGCATGGCCGAGGCGCAGATATAGGTGCCCTGCACGATGAGCGGCGCGACCAGGGCCGGCAGGATGTAGAGCCGCAGGATGCGCGGCGTCTGGGCGCCGAGGGCGCGCGCTCCCTCCACCATGGTCTGCTCCCGCAGGCTCAACACGGAGGCGCGGACCACGCGGACCACGCGCGGAATCTCGGGCAACACCAGCGCGATGATCACGTTGCGCACGCTCGCCTTGAGGAGCGCCATGAGGGCGAGGGCCAGGAGGATGGCGGGAATGGCCATGAGGCCGTCCATCACGCGCATCACGATCGCGTCGAGGCGCCGGTAATAGCCGGTGATGAGGCCGATCGGGATGCCGAGCGCCAGGCTCGCGAGGCCTACCGTCACGCCCACCAGGAGGGAGATACGTCCACCGTAGAGCGTGCGCGAGTAGATGTCGCGGCCATATTGGTCGGTGCCGAACCAGAACTCAGGCGCGGGCTCGCGAAGTCGGGTGATCGGACGGAGGCTCGTGGGGTCGACCGTGCCGAGGTATGGCGCGGCGAGACCCGTCGCGAGGATGAGCGCGAGGCAGGCGAGCCCCGCGGCCATGGTGGGCTGGCGGCGGAGGAAGCCCCGCCGGGTGGCACCGGGCAGCGGCGCGGTCGCCG
>CAYQQT010000884.1:0-1528 GCA_964419375.1 uncultured bacterium | reverse complement strand
GAGCGTCCCCGCCAGCGGCGGCCACGCGAGCGCGGACGCCGCCGCCGTAACCCCCCACGCGGAGCCCGCGATCACGAGCACCCGCACGATCCAGACGGGGATCACGCGAGCAGCGCCTCCACCGCTTCGCTCACCGTGGCCACGCCCTTCACGGGCAGCGGCAGCGCGGGGTGATCGGCCACGTTGCCGCGCGGCACGATGGCGGACCGGAAGCCGAGCTGCGCGGCCGCCTTCAGGCGCGTCTCGAGGCCGCTGATCGCCCGCACCTCCCCCGTGAGACCGACCTCGCCGAGCACGAGCACGTCGCCCGCCACCGGCCGCTCCATGTAGCTCGACGCGGCCGCCACCACGATGCCGAGATCGGCGGCGGGCTCGAAGATGCGGCCGCCGCCCGCGACGTTGACGAACACGTCCTGGTTGCCGATGGGCAGCCCCGCGCGCTTCTCCAGCACGGCCAGCAGCAGGCACACGCGGTTGTAGTCGCAGCCGAGCACGGTGCGCCGAGGCGTGCCGAAGGAGGCCCGCGCCACCAGGGCCTGCAGCTCGAGGAGGAGCGGTCGCGTGCCCTCGAGCGAGGAGACGATGACGGAGCCCGCCGCGTGCGCGGGACGCTCGGTGAGGAAGAAGCCGGACGGGTTGAGCACTTCCGTGAGCCCGCGCTCGGCCATCTCGAAGACGCCGATCTCGTTGGTGGACCCGAAGCGGTTCTTCACCGCACGCAGCACGCGGTAGGCGTGGTGCTGCTCGCCTTCGAAGTAGAGCACGGTGTCGACCAGGTGCTCGAGCACGCGCGGTCCCGCGATGGCGCCGTCCTTGGTGACGTGGCCCACCAGGAAGGTGGCGATGCCGCGCCCCTTGGCCACCATCATCAGGCGCGCCGCGCACTCGCGCACCTGCGCCACGCTGCCCGGCGCCGATTCCAGCTCGGGCAGAAAGACCGTCTGGATGGAGTCGATGACGAGCGCGCGCGGCTTGATGTCGTCGAGCTGCGCCTGCACCACCGAGAGGTCGTTCTCCGTCCACAGCAGCAGGCCGTCGGCGGCGATGCCGAGGCGGTCCGCGCGCATCTTGACCTGCGCCGCCGACTCCTCGGCCGACACGTAGAGCACGGGCGGCCCCGCCTGTGCGAGCGCGCGCGCCGCCTGCAGCAGGAGCGTGCTCTTGCCGATGCCGGGATCGCCTCCGATGAGCACGAGGGAGCCGCGCACGACGCCGCCGCCCAGCACGCGGTCCAGCTCGCCGATCCCCGTGAGCTGGCGGTCGCCGGGCTCCATCACGACGTCCTTGAGCGCGGTGGGCCGGCCGGACGCCGCCGTGGCCCGCCTTCGTCGCCTGCCGTGGGCCGACCTCGGCTTCGCCCGCGTCGACCACCACCGCACCCTCCGGCAGGGCATGGCCGAAGCCGTCTACGCCCCGGGGAAGACCCCCGAGCAGTGCGCGGCGATCGTCACCGAGCTGCTGGCCGAGCCGGGCGGCGCCGTCGTGCTCACCCGCACCGACGAACACCAACGCCGTGCCGTCGTCGATG
>CAYQQT010000883.1:0-1528 GCA_964419375.1 uncultured bacterium | reverse complement strand
GTCGCCTTCGAGGAGAGCGCCGAGGAGGTCGAGGGCCACTACTTCTACATCGCCCTCGAGGAGTACCGCGTCATCCGGCTCGACTCCGTCATCCTCTCCTTCCCGCACGAGTAGTCCCTGAAGGCTGCCCTCGCCCGCGTCGACGAAGCCGAGGTCGTCGAGCTCACGCGCGCGCTCGTGCGCATCCCGAGCGTGGTGCGCCCCGCAGATCCCGCCGCCACCGAGCTCGCCGTGGCCCGCTACGTCGAGCGCTGGCTCCGCAACGAAGGCTTCGAGGTCGAGGTGCACGAGGTGGCGCCGGGCCGCCCCAACGTGCTCGCCATGTATGGCGACAAGACGAAGGGACCGACGCTGCTCCTCGAAGGCCACACCGATGTCGTGACCGAGGGCGATCCCGCGCAGTGGACGCACGCGCCCTTCGGCGCGGAACTGGTCGACGGCCGCATCTATGGACGCGGCAGCGCGGACATGAAGAGCGGGCTGGCGGCGGCGATGATCGCGGCCGCCGCCCTCAAGCGCAGCGGCACGCGGCTGGGCGGCCGCCTCGTGGTGGGCGCCCTCGTCGACGAGGAAGGCGACATGATCGGGGCGCAGCACCTCGCGCAGACCCCGCTCGGCCGTGAGCTCACCGCGGCCATCATCTGCGAGCCCGAGCAGAACGAGCTGTGCCTGGAGCAGCGGGGCGTGGTGTGGGCCCGCGTCACCGCCCACGGGCGCATGGCCCACGGCGCGATGCCGGAGGCGGGCGTCAACCCGATCACCGCCCTCGTTGCGCTTCTGCGCGAGGCGCCCGCTCTGGAGCGCCGGCTGCGGCGCCTCTGCGAGCGCAGCCGCTATCTCCGCCCACCCACCGTCACCCCGACCGTCCTGCAGGCGCCGGTGCAGGGCGTGCCGCAGTCGAACGTCATCCCGTCCACCGCGCACGCCACGCTCGACGTCCGGCTCACACCCGGGCCCGACGCGGCCGCAGTGGCGAAGGAGATCGACGAGGCGTGCCGCCGCGCCATGGACGCCTGCCCGGGCACACGGGTGGAATGGCAGCCCGTGAACGGCTTTCGGCTCGCCACGCGCGTGGAACGCTCGGAGCCGCTGGCACGCGCGATGGCGTGGGCGGTGCGCACCGCCACCGGCAAGCCCGCGCGCTACGGCGGCGTGCCGGGCTCCACGGACGGGACCATCCTGAGAATGAGCCTCGGCATTCCGATCGTGACGTGCGGGCCCGGCAACCGTCTCATCCCCCACCAGGCGGACGAGTATGTGGAAGTCACGGAGCTGGTGGACGCCGCCCGCATCTACGTGGCCTCTGCTGCGCGCTTCTTGAAGGCGTGAGCAGCCGGGGCCCGCGCCTGCGCGCGATCGAGGTGTTCCCCGTCGACCACGAAGGGGAGCGCTATCTCGCGCTCCGCGATCCCGCCGGCTTCACACCCTCCGTCGCGATGCTGCCGATGGCGCTGCTGGAGATCGTGTCGCTCTTCGACGGCGAGCACTCCATCGACGACATCCAGACCGCGATCCTTCGCCACACGGG
>CAYQQT010000882.1:0-1532 GCA_964419375.1 uncultured bacterium | reverse complement strand
CGGCGGTATTGCGCGAGCAGACGCGTATCCAGGAGGCGTATCTTGGTCTCCGCGACGGCGGAAGGCCGTCGTAAACCCGGAGGGACGAGCATGGCCCTGATCAAGGTGAAGGACCTCGCGTACGGGCGGCTGCGGTCGCCCGACCTCGACGCGGCGGAGGAGTTCCTCACGCACTTCGGCATGATCCGCGCGGCGCGGACGCCGAACGCGCTCTACATGCGCGGCACCGACCCCAGCCATCACCTGCACGTCACGGAGAAGGGCGACGCCGCGTTCGTCGGCCTGGCGTACTACGCGGCGAGCGAGGACGACCTGAAGCGCGTGGCGAAGGCGCCCGGCGCCTCGGAGGTGGAGTCGATCGACGAGCCCGGCGGTGGCCGGCGCGTGCGGCTGAGCGAGCCGAACGGCTACCAGGTCGAGGTGGTGTACGGCATTGAGCCGCCGCCGCCGATCCCCGTACCCGGCCAGCACATGAACACGGGCGCCGAGCCGCTGCGCCGCGCCGGCGATCTGATGCGGCTGCGCACGTCGCCCTCGCCGATCAAGCGGATGGGCCACGGCGTGCTCGGCACGCCGAAAGTCAAGGAAACCGTGCAGTGGGTCCGCGAGACGCTGGGGTTCATCTGCTCGGACGACGTGTACGCGGGCGACAAGGACAACATCATCGGCTCGTTCAACCGCTGCGACCAGGGCGACGAGTACGTGGACCACCACACGTTCTTCTGCGTGCACAACGAGCGCGCGGGGCTGAACCACATGTCGTTCGAGGTGCCCGACGTGGACGCGGTGTTCAAGGACCACGAGTACCTCACGCGGCTCGGCAAGTACGAGCACATGTGGGGCGTGGGGCGGCACCTCCTCGGCAGCCAGGTCTACGACTACTGGGCCGATCCGTGGGGCCGCGTGCACGAGCGCTGGGCGGACACCGATCGGCTCAACGCGAAGAGCGGCTCGAATCTCCTGTCGGCGGAGGAAGGGTTCAGGAGCCAGTGGGGCGAGGACCCGCCGGAGAGGTTCATCCGCCACGTAAGTCAATAAGCTCGAGGCTGGAGGCCACATGGCGATCATCCGCATCTACACGGGTCCGGACGGCAAGTCCCACTTCCAGGACGTCGAGCCGAAGCTCGAGCCGCGCGGCGACCAGTCCGAGGTCGCCGAGCTGATCCCCGGCGGCATCGTCACGCTCAACCGCCCCGACAAGCTCGAGCTGACGCCGTGGAACATGAAGAAGCCGGTGATCGCCTCCGTGCAGGGTCACTGCCTGGGCGGCGGCTGCGAGCTGGCCATGGTCTGCGACCTCACGATCGCCGCCGCCGACGCGCTCTTTGGCGAGCCGGGCGCCGAGGCCGCCGGCTTCCGTAACGCGGTCAACGTCGGCGTCGACGTGCTCCGGCGCTCTACGCGGCGCGCACCCAGGTCGGCGTGAAGTTCGACGAGATCCGGGAGAAGGAAGGCCTGGGCGCGGCGCTGCGCTGGCGCGCGGCGCAGTTCGCGGAGTAGCGGCGGCGATGTCCCTGCTGCAATCGCGCACG
>CAYQQT010000881.1:0-1535 GCA_964419375.1 uncultured bacterium | reverse complement strand
CGCGCGGCGGGACTGAGACAGGCGTAGAGCACGCGAGGATCGTGCGGCGACACGCCCACGTCGCGGCTGTACGTCAGCGGCGAGAAGCGGCCGACCTCCATGTCTCGCCAGTCGCGGCCGCCGTCGCTGCGGAACAGGCCCATCCGCCTGCCACGGCGCGGCTGACCACGGCATTCACGCTCTCGACGTACATGTGGATGTGGACGGGGCTGCCGCCCATCGAGAGCGGGCTCCGGAAATCCATCTCGGGAAACTCGTCGGCGAGCATGACACGCGAATCGCCGACCTGCAGCTCCGCGTGGCCGATCCGTCCGTCCGGCTGCGCCATGCGCATGGACTCCGTGGCGCCGAACGCCTTCTTGTAGAATGCGATGGCGGCGGCCGCTCCCTTGATGCTCAGGTAAGGGATGAGCGTGTGGTATCCGTCTGGAATGGGCTTGACGTGGGCCATGGCTTCCCCTCCTGATCGTGATGGCGGCGCTCGGCGGTCAGGATCGCACGAGGCCGCACGAGATGGAAGGAGACCTCCCATCTACTACGCCGCCGTGATCGGAGCGATGCTCCTTCTTGCGAGGAGCTCCGCAGGCGCGCCTACGAGTAACGCCGAGTGACCGGCGCCGGCCTTCCCACCCTGTCCGTCGTCTTGATGGTCGATTCGCAGCGCGCGCGTGGCGGATGGGCCCTGGCGTCGGTCCTCTCCCAGGAGTTCTCCGGCCGGCTCGAGGTCTTGATCTTCGACTTCGGCCATGCCGAGCACCCCCCGCTCGCGGGCAGCGACCATCGCGACGTGCGCGTCATCCCCGCGCTCCGCGGCGGGGGCTATGGAGAAACCATGGCCGCGGCCGTGAGCGCCGCGCGCGCGCCCGTCATCGCGTTCATCGAGGAGCACGTGGTCGTGCTCGAGGGCTGGGCCGACGCCATCCAGCGTGCGTACGAGGGGCTGTTCCGCCGGCTGCGGGCGGACGGCCATCGCCTCGCCGTGGAGCCGGACGCGCGCATCGTCCACGCGCACGAGTACACCTGGTCCGGCTTCCTCGCGGGCTCGGTCCAGTCCAGCCGGCTCGCCACCGCGTCTGCGCTGGAGGTCGGAGGGCGACGCCTGGGATCCACCGTGCGGGCCGTCGTCGCCGCCCTCGCGGGGCCGGTGCGATGGCCCTTCGTCCTGCTACGGCGGACGAGGGATCTGCCCGAGAGCGACGTCTGGCTGCCGCGGCTTCGTTGTCATGTTTCCCCTAGGTACAGGCCGAGCGTTACTTCCCTCGGCTCCTGCTCCCTCGCCACAGACTGCGGCCCGCAGCCAAACCGATCATCCCGAGGCCGAGCAGCGTCAACGACGCCGGCTCCGGCACTTGATGGTCGAGTTCTCTGAACTCAACGCGGACGCTGAAGTTGTCATAACCGCCATCGATCCTGAACGGGACACCGAGCCCGGCGAAGGCGCTGTTGCCGAAGCCGAAGAGGATCTCGCTGCCACTCGCCCAGTTGATCTCTGGGATGTCGGTGACGAGATTCCCTGACGTGAATGGCTCCCAGTC
>CAYQQT010000880.1:0-1537 GCA_964419375.1 uncultured bacterium | reverse complement strand
CCTTGTTGTGCCGGAAATGGTGGACGAGCACCGGGGGGGTGCCGTTGATGTCGGGGGTGAGGAAGACGGCGGTGCCGGGCACGCGCGGCGGCTGCGCGCGCGTGACCTCGTCGAGGAACGCCTCCAGTGGCACCGCCTGTCGGGCGAGGTGGGCGACCACCAGATCGCTGCCCCGCTTCCACGTCGACATCAGCGTGAACACGCACGTCGCGAGCAGCAGCGGCACCCAGCCCCCATCGGCGATCTTGACCACGTTGGAGGCGAAGAACCCGAGATCGACCGTCATGAAGAAGCCGGCCACGCTTCCCGCGAGGGGAACCGGCCATCGCCAGCGATAGCGTGCGATCACGAAGAAGAGCGTGGTGGTGATCACCATCGTCCCCGTCACCGCCACGCCGTAGGCCGCTGCGAGCGCGGCGGAGGAGCGAAAGGTGAACACGAGCACCAGGCAGGTGAGCATGAGGGCCGTGTTCACCTCGGGAACGTAAATCTGTCCCGACTCGCTGGCGGAGGTGTGCACGATGGACACGCGCGGGCTGTAGCGCAGTTGCACCGCCTGGCGGGCGAGCGAGAAGGCGCCCGAGATGAGCGCCTGCGAGGCGACCACCGCCGCCGCGGTGGCGATCCCGATGAGCGGGTAGAGCAACGGCCGCGGCGCCAGCAGGTAGAAGGGGTTGTGCACGGCCTCCGGTGTGCTGAGCACGAGGGCGCCCTGGCCGAAGTAGTTCAGCAGCAGCGCGGGCAGCACCACCACGAACCACACGACACGGATGGGCCGGCGGCCGAAGTGGCCGAGGTCGGCGTAGAGGGCTTCGGCGCCCGTGATGACGAGCACGACGGCGCCGAGCACGAGGAATCCCACGTGGCCGTGGTCCACGAGGAAGCGCAGGCCGTGCCATGGATTGAGCGCGGTCACGATGGACGGCCGGCGCGCGATCTCGACGGCGCCGAGGACGCCGATGGTCGCGAACCACACGAGCATGACGGGCCCGAAGAGGCGGCCCACGCTGGTGGTGCCCCACTTCTGGATGATGAAGAGCGCGAAGAGGATCACCGCGCTCAACGGAAGCACGAAAGGCCCGAGCTCCGGCGCCGCCACCTTGAGCCCCTCCATGGCGCTCAGGACGGAGATGGCGGGTGTGATGGCGCCCTCTCCGAGGAGGAGGGCGGCGCCGAAGAGGCCGAGCGCGATGAGGACCGAGCGCAGGCGGCGGTCCGCGGGCGCGCGCAGCGTGCGCATGACGAGAGCGAGCAGGGCGAGGATGCCGCCTTCGCCGTCGTTGTCGAGACGCAGGATGAAGACGACGTACTTGACACTCACCACGATGATGAGCGCCCACGCGATGAGTGAGAGCAGGCCGTACACGGTGGGCGCATCCGGGACGAGCCCGTGCTCGGGGCGGAAGCACTCCTTGAGCGCGTAGAGCGGGCTGGTGCCGATGTCGCCGTACACCACCCCGAGAGCGGCCAGCGAGAGGGCGGCGAGCCGGCGGCCCGTGACCTCGTGCTCCGCCGCGGGGCGGGCGCGCACGCGGCG
>CAYQQT010000879.1:0-1537 GCA_964419375.1 uncultured bacterium | reverse complement strand
ACGCTGGCGATCTACCAGGAGCCCGTGGGCGATCACTGGCAGCTCTTCTGCCTGCTCCCGCGCGGGAAGGTGATCGCCAGCCCGTACCAGCGCGACGTGTCCCCCACGCACGCCAAGCGCCTCACGGAGGCCGTGAAGCGGCTCGATCGCTTCATCGATCCCATCGTCGTGGTGTCGCCGGAGGCGGGCGTGTACTGGACGCCGAACGGCAACCACCGCCGCACCGCGCTCGACAAGCTGAAGGTGGACTACATCCCGGCCATCCTCGTGGTGGAGCCGGAGGTGGCCTTCGAGGTGCTACCCCTGAACACGGAGAAGGCGCACAACCTCAAGGAGAAGGCGCTGGAGGTGATCCGGATGTACCGGGGGCTTGTCGAGCAGAAGCCGTCGGACACCGAGGAGGACTGGCAATTCCAGTTCGAGTCGGCCCACTTCATCACGCTCGGCCTCCTCTACGAGCAGAACAAGCGCTTCGCGGGCGGCGCCTTCGCGCCGATACTACGAAGGGTGGACAAGTTCCTGAAATCGAGCCTGCGCAAGGGTCTGGCGGAGCGGGAGGAGCGCGCCGCGCTCGTGCGCGCGACGGACGAGGCGTTGGTGGCCGTCGTCGCCAAGGTCAAGAAGCGTGGCATCAACCATCCGTACGTGAAGAACTACCTGCTGGCGAGGACGACGCCGCTCACCAAGGCGCGCAAAACCCTGCCCTCGTTCGAGCAGACATTCAAGAAGCTGCGCGCGAACCTCGAGGACTTCGACGTGACCAAGGTTCGCTACGACGAGATCCAGCGCTCGGCCATCATGATGGCGCCGGCGGCGGTCGATTAGGTCAGTCGATTCATGAGCGGACAGCGCGCGGCCATCGTGACGGGGGGGACTGGCGCTCTGGGGCAGGCGATCGTGCGGCGGCTGCTTGCGGACGGGGTTGCGGTCACCGTTCCTTACATCGTCGACGAGGAGCGTCAGCGGCTCCTTGCGGCGGTGGGCGAGCGCGAGCGGACGCGCGTCACGCTCGAGCGTGGCGACGTCACCGATGACCGTGTCATGGGCGCGCTGGTGGAGTCTGTCGTGAAGCGCCACGGTGGCGTGCACATCCTCGTGAGCGCGGTGGGTGGCTTCGCGGGCGGCGGCCTCGTGGACACCGACCGCGCGACGTGGGAGCGCATGCTGACGCTGAATCTCACGTCCGTCTTCGTCGCGGCACGCGCGGCCGTGCCCGCCATGATCGCCGGGCGCTACGGCCGAATCGTGGTCATCGCGTCGCGGGCAGTGGTGCCGCCGGCGGCTGGCTTCATCGCGTATACGGCGGCAAAGGCGGGGGCCATTGCGTTTACGCAGGCGCTCGCGAGCGAGGTCAAGGCCGCGGGTGTCACGGCCAACGCGGTGCTGCCGAGCACGATGGACACGCCCGCGAATCGCGCTGCCATGCCCAACGCCGACCCCGCCACGTGGGTGCCCGTCGAAGCCGTCGCCGCCGCCGTCGGCTTCCTCGCCAGCGAGTCCGCCGCCCACGTCACCGGCACGCTGCTCGCGATCTAGT
>CAYQQT010000878.1:0-1540 GCA_964419375.1 uncultured bacterium | reverse complement strand
CTGCCGCTGCTAAATAGAACTGTCCTCCCTATCTGTTCGATAGAAGTGTCCCCTCATGGAGACCTTCTTGATGAGCAGAAAGGAAGTACCGCGGGCCGGGCTACTCAAGGCCGCGCTGGCCGGCCGCATCACGAATGCGCAAGGAGCGAGGGCGCTGGGATTGAGCGTACGGCAGTTCCGACGACTGAAGAGGCGCTTCCGGGAGGGCGGCGCCCGCGGCCTGCTCCACGCCCTGCGCGGGCGGCCCGGTAACCGACGGCTGGCCCCGCAGGCCCGGGAGCAGGTCGGCGTGCTCATGACCACGACCTACGCCGGCTTCAATGACGTCCATCTCACGGAGAAGCTGCGCGAGGTCCATCAGCTCGCCGTCAGTCGCTCCTCGGTGCGCTCCATCCGCCGGGCGCTCGGGCGCCCGCCCACGCGCCGGCGGTCGGCCCCGCAGCATCGCAGCCGGCGCCCCCGCAAACCGGCGCTTGGCCAACTGGCCCAGCTCGACGCCAGCCCCTTCGCCTGGTTCGGGGACCGCGGCCCCCTGGCGGCCCTGCATGGGATGATCGATGATGCGACCTCCACGCCGCTGGCCCTGTGGTTCCGTCCCCATGAGGATCTGCATGGCTACGTCGCCGTGCTCGATCGCACCTGCCGGATGTATGGCCTGCCGCTGGAACTCTACGGCGATCGCCTCAACGTGTTCGCCCGCAATGATGCCCACTGGACGCTTGCCGAAGAGCTCCAGGGCCACCAGGACCCCACGCACTTCGGCCGCATGCTGGAGGCCCTCGGCATTGGCTTCATCCGGGCCCACTCGCCTCAAGCGAAGGGCCGCATCGAACGGCTCTGGGGCACGCTCCAAGATCGCCTCACCAGCGAATTGCGGCTGCGCGGCATCAGCACGCTCGAGGGCGGCAACGCCTTCCTGCCCGAGTTCCTCGCGGACTTCACTCGTCGCTTTGCGCGGCCGCCCGCCGACGCCACCCCCGCCTGGCGGCCGGTGCCGCGCGATCTCGCGGACCTCTTGAGCTGTCGGTATCACCGCACCGTGGCCCGCGACAACACCGTGCACCTGGGGGCCCGCTGGGTACAGATTCCGCGCGGCCCGCGTGGTCGCTCCTATGCCGGCTGTCGCGTCGAGGTCCTTGAACGGCTCGACGGCCACCTCCGCGTCCTCTACCACGACACCGTGATCGCCAGTCAACCGTCGCCCGACTCCGCCTTCGTGCTCAAGCCGCGCGAGGGGCCGGGGCAGGCGCGCGCCCAGCTCACGCAGGCCCGCGCGGTGTCCCCATCGCGCACGCGCCGGGATGCCGAGGGCCCACGTCGCGCCATGCCGCGCGCGCGCGAGACGGCCCGCCATCTTCCTACTGCGCAGACCACCCCAAATGCTTGCCCGGCGCCCGCCTCAGCCCGCCGTCGCAATTCACCCACGCATCCCTGGAACGTCACCTTTTCACGTCGCCAACGCGCTCTGAACGCCGTCCAAACGACCGAGGAGGACATTTCTATTTAACAGTGAGGAGGACATTCTCGTTGAACAGCGACA
>CAYQQT010000877.1:0-1543 GCA_964419375.1 uncultured bacterium | reverse complement strand
CGGAGAGTGCGCGTCCCGCCGCGCCCCTGCCGGCGACGGCGCCGGCACCGGGCGACGCCGCGGCGATCGCGATCTTCACGTCTCCGTACCGGCTGGTGGCGCGCGCGGTGGAACCGACGTGGATCCGCGTGCGCATGGAGGACGGCCGGAGCACGGAGGAGACGCTGCCCCCCGGTGAAGTTCGGGAGTGGGTGTCCAATCGTCCCTTCGTGCTGACGGTGGGCAACGCGGGGGGGATCACGCTCGAGCTGAACGGGCGCGCGCTGCCCTCGCTTGGCGCCAGGGGCGCCGTCATCACGCGGCTGGTGGTGCCACCGGAGACGCGGTGACGGGGGCGATGTAATAGACTAGCGTCAATGAAGTTTTTTTCGGACCTCGGTGAGCGGCTGCGCGATGGGCTCAAGCGGTCGCAGGAATACCTCTCCACCGGGCTGGCGGCGGTGCTCGAGCCGGATCGCCCCATCGACGAAGCCCTCTACGAAGAGCTCGAAGAGCTCCTCATCGCCGCCGACCTCGGCGCCGCCATCGCCGCCGACTTCAGCAACCGCGCGCGCGAAGAGGTGATGTTCGGGACCGTCACGCGCGCCGACCAGCTGCGGCCGCTCTTCCGGCGCTTTCTGATCGACACGCTCACTCCCGCCGCGCAGCCGCTCAACGTCGACGGCGCGCGCCCCGCCATCGTGCTCATGCTGGGCGTCAACGGCTCCGGCAAGACGACGACCTCCGCCAAGCTGGCGGCGGCGGTGAAGGGCTCCGGCAAGCATGTGCTGCTGGCGGCCGCCGATACCTTTCGGGCGGCCGCCATCGAGCAGCTGCAGACGTGGGGCGACCGCATCGGGGTGGAGGTGATACGGCAGGCGGCGGGCTCGGATCCGGCCGCCGTCGTCTTCGACGCCGTGAAGGCGGCGCTCGCGCGCAGCGTCGACGTGCTCGTCATCGACACCGCGGGGCGTCTGCACACCAAGACGAACCTCATGGACGAGCTCGGCAAGCTCAAGCGCGTGATCGAGCGACAGTGCCCGGGAGCGCCGCACGAATCGCTGATGGTGCTGGATGCGCCCACCGGACAGAACGGATTCGCGCAGGCGCAGATGTTCCACGAGGCGGTAGGGCTGACGGGCGTGTGTCTCACCAAGCTCGACGGCACCGCCAAGGGCGGTATCGTGGTGCGCATCGTGCGCGAGCTGAAGCTGCCCATCAAGCTCATCGGCGTGGGCGAGCGCATCGAAGATCTACAGTCGTTCGAGGCCGCGAAATTCGTCGACGCGCTGGTGCCGGAGGCGTGAGCGCGGAGCCGTTCATGCAGCGCGCCCTCGACCTCGCCGAGCGGGCGCGCGGGCTGACGTCGCCCAATCCGATGGTGGGCGCCGTGGTCGTCGCCGACGGCGCGGTGGTGGGGGAAGGGTTCCACCGCGAGGCGGGCGCGCCGCACGCTGAGATGGAGGCGCTCGCGATGGCGGGCCCCCGCGCGCGCGGGGCCACGCTGTACGTGACCCTCGAGCCCTGCAACCACCATGGCCGCACGCCGCCCTGCGCGCCCGCC
>CAYQQT010000876.1:0-1545 GCA_964419375.1 uncultured bacterium | reverse complement strand
GGCCGCGAGCGCTTCGCCCGCGCCCGCCTGCACGCGCACGCGCGTGCCGTCGTCCAGCGTCACGTGGCAGTCGATGAGGTTGCCGAGGAAGGTCACGTCCGCCACCTCGCCCGCGAGATCTGACGCGCCGAGCGCGGTGAGGGACAGGCTCTCCGGACGCACCGCCACCTGCACCGCCTGTCCCGCCACCGCCCCCGGCGGCAGGGTGAGGCCGACGGGAGTCCCGCCGCCGACGGCCACGACGCTGTCGTCGCCCGCGGCGCGCACCACGCGCCCGGGGATCAGGTTGACGAGGCCCATGAAGTCCGCGACCGTCTTGTTGGCGGGCCGAGTGTAGACCTCGCGCGGCGGCCCGAGCTGCATCACCTCGCCCTGGTGCATGACCGCGATGCGGTCGGAGAGCGCCATCGCCTCCGACTGGTCGTGCGTGACGTAGACGAAGGTGATCCCCGTGCGCCGCTGCAGCGCCTTCAGCTCCCAGCGCATCCGCTCGCGCAGCTTGGCGTCCAGGTTGGAGAGCGGCTCGTCGAGGAGCAGGATGCCCGGCTCCACCACGAGGCTGCGCGCGAGCGCGACGCGCTGCTGCTGGCCGCCGCTGAGCTGGCTCGGATACCGCTGCTCGAGGCCCGAGAGATTCACCAGCTCGAGAATGCGCGCCACCCGCGCGCGCGTCTCCGCCCTGCCGACGCGGCGCACCTCGAGACCGAAGGCGACGTTCTGGTACACGGTGCGGTGCGGCCACACCGCATAGTTCTGGAAGACCATGCCCATCCCGCGCTGCTCGGGCGGCGTGACCGCGGAGGGCGTGGAGAGCGTCGCCGTCCCCACGCGGATGGCGCCCTCGTCCGGCGCCATGAAGCCGGCGAGGAGCCGCAGGAGCGTGGTCTTGCCGCAGCCGCTGGGCCCGAGCAGCGTGACGAACTCCCGCTCGTGGACGTCCAGGCTCAGCGCGCGCACGGCCACCATCGCGCCGAAGCGCTTGGTCACCCGCTCGATCTGGATGCTAGATCCAGGCACGCTGGCAGTCTCCCCGCACGGTCCTCGCGCGTCGTCTCAGCCCGCGCCTCGCCGTGCGAGCGGCACCGCGAGGGGGATGATCACCGCGAGCGCGACCACCGCGTTCACGCCGAAAGCCAGCGGCGCGCCCACGCTCGCGGCGAGGAGGCCGATGAGCAGGGTGCCGATGGGTTGGGTCCCGATGCACGCCGACAGGATCCCGATGGCCCCGCCCCGGACGTGCTCTGGCGCGGACAGTAGCACGAGCGTGCCCTGCATGGCCGCGAACGCCGACTCCGCCGCGCCCATCACGACGAGGATGACGACGCACACCGCGAGCCGGCGCGACCCGGAGAGCGCGGCCAGCAGAAGCGGCGCCACGAGCACGGCGGCGGCGAAGAGCGTCCGGTGGGTGAGGTGGCCGCGCCGCGAGGCGATCGCGAGCGCGCACAGCAGCGCCCCGAAGCCGTCGGCGGCCACGAGGGCGCCGAGGGCGGCGGGGCCGACGGCGAGGACGTCACGCGCGAAGACGGGCAGCATGTGCTGGTA
>CAYQQT010000875.1:0-1547 GCA_964419375.1 uncultured bacterium | reverse complement strand
GCATCAGCTCGACGCCGCGCAGCGTGATGCCGTAGGCGTCGAGCTCCTCGAAACTCGTGATCCGCGCGCGGCGCAGCTCGATCGAGCGGACGAACGGCGCGACGCTCGCGGCCACCTTGCGCGCCAGCTCGGCCTGCATGGCGAACACGTCCGCGAGATCGCCCTGAAAACGCTCGCTCCACAGAATGCGCCCGTCGCGCGCATCGGCCAGTTCCACGACCAGCAGCGCGCGCGGATACGCCGTCTGGACGCTGCCGGAAAGCACGTATTGCACCCCGAGCATCTCCCCGATGCTGCGCACCCCGAGCGGGGCGGTGCGAAACGCCGTCGACGAGAGCCGCGAGATGACGAACAAATCGGCCACCCGGGAGAGCGCGGCGATGGTCTCGTCCGCCAGTCCATCGCCGATGAACGCGAATCGGGCGTCGTCAGATCGCAACCGGAACGGTATCACCGCGACCGACGGCCGGCCATGCGCACGCGCCACCATACTTGGCGCCCGCGGCGCCGTCACCGCCGCCGGCCAGACCCGGAACGCGCGCACCGCGCGCTCGCGGTTTCGAAGGCGCTGTTCGCCGAGATCCTCGATCGAGGCGTCGACGCCGCTGGTGAGCTGATCGCGCACTTGCACGGACACGACGGTCTCGCCGGGGTTCGCGAGCTCGGCGAGCCGGGCCGCGACGTTGACTCCGTCACCCAGCACGTTGAAGGTCTCGACGATCACCTCGGCGACGTGGATGCCCACGCGCATGCCCAGGGGCGGCGCCGCGGCTGCGGCGTTGAACTGCGCGAGGCCCTGGTGCAGCTCGAACGCGCACCTGGCCGCCTGGACGCCGTCCGGGAATTCGGCGAGAAACCCGTCTCCCAGGACCTTTGACAGGCTGCGGCCGGCATGGGTCGGGATGACCTCGGAAGTGGCGTGCGCGAAAAACGCCCGCCGCTGCTCGAGGGTGCGCTCTTCGTCGCGCTCCCTCGAACTCGTGGAGTCGAACACGTCGGCAACAAGCACTGCACGCCGCTGGCGCAGGGGGCCGCGCGCAGTGAATTCACGCGAATCTTCCTCCGGCACCGCCAGAGCGGGATTGTCCTCGGGATGGGAATCCGCCACGAGTTTTGCCAGCGCGGAAACGTCGCGCAGCAGGAAGGCGCGGCCCGCGCGTTCGAGCAGGCCTTGCCGGGCGAGGCGCGACAGCTCGCGCGTCACCTCCTCGCGCGAAGTGCCCACCCGGCTCGCGATCTCGTAATGCGTCGGCGCGCGTTCGATGCGCGACGCATTGGCCTGCACGCCGGCAACCCGCGCGAGGCGCAGCAGCTCGACCCAGACCCGGCACTGTACGCTCCGGGCGCCCAGGTCGAGCAGCCGGTCCGAGAGCTCGCGCACCGAGCCGCTCAGGCGGCGCAGCAAGCGCTCCCGAATCGGCGCGTGCTTCGCGAGGATCGCCCGGAACGCCTCCGGCGGCATCGACGCGAGCAGCGATTCACGCACCGCGAGAACATCGGCGAAGCTGCTGCGGCCGTCGATGGCGGAATGCTCGCCGAACACTTCT
>CAYQQT010000874.1:0-1548 GCA_964419375.1 uncultured bacterium | reverse complement strand
GAATTGACACTCTCGGAGGCGGCGGGGTAGTGTTACCGCCACTCGTCGGCCTGCTCGTCACACGCGGAGGTGGAGATTGCGCTTCGGGTTGATCGGCTACGGCGCCTGGGGCAAGCATCACGCCGCCGCCATCCGTGAGGCGCCGGGACTGACGCTGGCCGGCGTCGCCTGCGGCGGCGAGGTGAGCGCGGCCGCCGCCCGGCAGGCGCTGCCCGGCGTGCCCGTGTACCGCGACTACCGCGAGCTGCTGCGCGATCCGTCCATCGACGCCGTCGACATCGTGACGCCCAACCACCTGCACGGTGAGATGGGCGTGGCCGCGCTGGAGGCGGGCAAGGATGTCCTCCTCGAGAAGCCCATGGCGGTCACCGTGGCCGAGTGCGACCGGCTCCTCGCGGCCGCCGCGCGCTCCGGGCGCGTTCTCAGCATCGGCCACGAGCTGCGCGTGTCCACCCAGTGGGCGCTCATCAAGCGGATGCTGGACGCGGGCGAGATCGGCGCGCCGCTGTACGCGCTCGTGTCGCTCTTTCGCTTTCCCTACCGGCCCGGGGCGGGGGGATGGCGCTACGCGGCGGACCGCGTCGGCTCGTGGATCCTCGAGGAGCCGGTGCACTTCTTCGACTTCGTCATGTGGTACTTCGAGCCGCTCGGCGATCCCACCTCCGTGCTCGCCGTCGGCAACAGCAAGGGCCGGGAGGCCGGGATGTACGACGACTTCTCGACGATCGTCCGCTTCCCGCGCGGCGTGTACGCGGTCATCACGCAGACGCTGGCCGGGTTCGAGCACCATCACGTGGTGGAGATCGTCGGTACCGAGGGCGCCATCCGCACGTGGTGGTCCGCGACGGACGCGCGCACGCTCGAGCCCGCCCACGAGCTGAAGGTCCAGCGCCGGGGGGCCACCGCGTGCGAGACGGTGACGCTGGCGCCGTCGGGGGAGCTCTTCGAGCTGGCGGAGGAGATCAGGCAGACGGCGGCGGCGTTCCGCGAGCGGCGCGCGCTCGTGTCGGGGGTGGAGGCGCGCAAGCGGATCGTCGTGTGCCTGGAGGCGGAGCGCTCGCTTCGCGAAGGGCGCGAGCTGAGCTTGCAGTTCTGAGATGGCAGTCCTGCGATGAAGGAGGCGTACGGCCATGCGTAAGACAGTGACGCTGCTCGTGCTCGGGGTGCTCGCGCTCGGCCTGCTGTCGGGCCCGGTGGCGGCGCAGCAGAAGAAGCTGAGCCTGCTCACGTGGAACATCCCCGCGTACAAGGAAAAGATCGAGGGCTGGATCGCGGACTTCAAGAAGCTGCACCCCGACGTGACGGTGGAGTGGTTCGACAAGAAGGGCCCGGAGTTCGGCCCCTTCTACCAGACGCAGGTGGTGGCGGGCACCGCGCCCGACATCATCGACACGCAGGGCGCCATCTGGCTCGAGTACGCCTCCAACGGCGGGCTCGTCGACCTCACGCCGTACCTCAAGCGCGACGCGGAACTGAAGAACCATTACAACCCGAAGTTTCTGCAGACGTGGGTGTACGAGGGGAAGAATTACATGGTCCCCTTTTATA
>CAYQQT010000873.1:0-1549 GCA_964419375.1 uncultured bacterium | reverse complement strand
ACATCGCGATGGCGCAGATCGCCGCCCTCGGCGCCACCGCCGCCTTTCTCGTGGGCTACGAGACGGAGACATGGCAGTCCTACGCCTACGGCTTCGGCGCCACCCTCGTGGGCGCGCTCGTGCTCGCCGTCACGCGCACGCAGCGGCGGCAGATCTCGCACGAGGCGATCATCGGCGTGGTGTACGCGGTGTCGTCCGCCGCCGCCGTCCTCCTCGCCGACCGCGCCGCCCACGGCGCCGAGCAGGTGCGGACGATGCTGGTGGGCAACCTGCTCGCGGTGCGGCCGGACGAAGTGGCGAAGGTGGCCGTACTCTACTCGCTAGTGGGCGCGCTGCACTGGGCGTGTCGCCGGCCCTTCTTTCTCATCTCCACCGATCCGCACGCCGCCTTCGCGGCGGGGTGGCGCGTGCGCTGGTGGGATTTCCTCTTCTACGCATCGTTCGGCGCCGTCGTCACGAGTTCGGTGCGGATCGCCGGGGTGCTGCTCGTCTTCTCCTACCTGATCGTGCCCGCTCTTGCCGGGGTCGCCCTCGGCGGCTCGTTGACGACCCGCCTGCTCATCGGATGGGGATTCGGCACCCTCGTGAGCGTGATCGGCATGGTCGCCTCCGCCGCCCTCGACCTGCCCACCGGCGCCACCGTGGTGTGCGCGTTCGGCGCCACCCTCATCGCCTTCGCGCTCGGCTCCCGCGCCTGGCGACGGCCGGCGGCGCTGGGGGTGGCCGCTCTCATGATGATGCTCGGCGCGCCCGCAGGGTAGGCGAAGGCGGCGGGGGCACGCGCTGCGCTCGGCGTCCTAGCCTAGAAGCGTGTCGGAATATCGAGGAGCGCCACGGCTTCGCCGGGGCGCTTCCGAGCGTTCGGGGGGCTTGGGGTGCCTTCGAGCCCCCCATCTAACTCAAGCCCCTTCGAGGCCCCCATCCAGACCAATGCAGGAAGCCGTTCGCCGTGCACACGCATCCGATGATGGCGAGCGCGAGCGAGAAGAAGAACATCGGGCGTGACACGGCGAGAATCGACACCGACGAGCTCACGATGGCGATCTGCAGCAGCACCTCCGCGTAATCGAAATAGGGGTCGCGGTCGCGGGTGAGGTCCCGCTCGTGCTCGAGCTTCTTGGCCTCCTTCTCGATGTCCTTCTTCTCGGCGCTGTAGCGCTTCTCCTCCTCACCGAACTTCGCCGCCAGCGCGTCCACTCGCGCGCGCGCCGCCCCCGCCTCCGGAGCCTGCGCTTCCAGGACGAGCTTCTGCGCGCGGTAGAGATGCTCGCGGATGACCTTGGCCTGGTAGAACGCCCACTGGTCCGAGGACTGCTGCTGGGAGAGCAGCATCTCCTTCATGGCGTTGCTGCCCCCGAGGGAGGCGATGGCGAGCACGACGGCGTAGACGGCGGTAGTGAGAGCGACGCGACGGCTGAACGTCTTGTCGCGCCGCTCCTCCAGCTCGTCGGGATCGGGTCTCAGACACGCGGCGTCGCGGCGCCCTTGCGGATTTCCTCGCGCATGGCGTCCTTGCCTGCCTCGAAGGCGCTCATGAGCCGCTGCGTCT
>CAYQQT010000872.1:0-1550 GCA_964419375.1 uncultured bacterium | reverse complement strand
GCCGCGATCTCCGCCAGCACCGCGCGCACGGGCTCCGGCGCGGTGGCGGGATCGACGGCCGCCACCAGCCCCGGCTCGTCGGCGAGCCGCTCCATCAGGAGCGCGCCCGCCACCACCACCAGGCACTGGGTGTGCTCCACCACCGCCACGAGCTCGGTCACCCCCGCTTCGTCCACCCCGAGCCGCATCACGGCGGCCACGTGGGAGTCGATTCAGTAGTGACACGAGTTGGCGGCGGAGACGGCGGCGGCGAGCAGCTCGCGCTGCAGCGGCGTGAACCGCCCGCGCTGCATGAGCGCGCGCGAGCGGTTCCAGTTCGCCTCCAGGTAGCCCGGCACGTGCGCCATGCACCGCCAGATGTTCGACAGCGAGGTGGCGCCGAAGACCTTCTGCTCCCGCTGTAGGATGGCATCGCAGATCTCCCGCGCGCGGCCGGTGATCTGCGCCGGATCGGCGAAGCGAATCGTGCCCATCACGTCCCCTCCAGGCGCGGTCGGTCGAGCCCGAGGTAGGCGGAGCGGATGCGCGGGTCCACCGCGAGCGCGTCGCTGGCGCCGGAGGCGACCACGCACCCGGTCTCCAGCACGTACCCGCGCGCGGCGAGGCGGAGCGCGCCGCGCACGTTCTGCTCCACGAGGAGTATGGCCACCCCTTCGGCATTAACGCGGCGGACGACGGCGAAGATCTCACGGGCGAGCAGCGGCGCCAGCCCCAGCGACGGCTCGTCGAGCAGGAGCATCTTCGGCTGCGCCATGAGCGCGCGCGCGATGGCGAGCATCTGCTGCTCGCCGCCCGACAGCGTGCCCGCCCACTGCCGTCGACGCTCCCGGAGCACCGGGAAGAGCCGGTACGCCGCCTCCAGCCGCTCGCCGACCGCGCGGCGCGGCGCGGTGTGGGCGCCCACGAGGAGGTTGTCGAGCACCGTGAACTCCGCGAAGACCTCGCGTCCTTCCGGCACGTGGCCGAGCCCGGCGGCCACGATGGCGTCCGCGGGCCACCGCGTGACGTCGTTGCCTTCGTAGAGCACCCGCCCGCGCGCCGGGCGCACGAGCCCGGACACCGCGCGCAGCGTGGTCGACTTGCCGGCACCGTTGGCGCCCAGCAGCGTCACGATCTCCCCCGCGCCCACGCTGAGCGACACGGCCTCCAGCGCGCGGCGCTTGCCGTAGGAGACGCTGACGTCGATCAGCTCAAGCGTCGGCGGCATCAGTACCCAGGTACGCGTCCACCACCGCGGCGTCGGCGGCGATGTCGCGCGGCTTGCCCTCGGCGATCTTGCGGCCGTCGTGGAGCACGGCCACGCGGTCGGAGATGCCCATCACCAGGTCCATGTCGTGCTCGACAAGCAGGATGGTCAGTGAGCACTCGTCGCGCACGCGGCAGATGAGCTCCATGAGCGTGCGCGTCTCCGTGGGGTTGAGGCCGCCCGCGGGCTCGTCGAGCAGGAGCAGCCGGGGCTCGGAGGCGAGCGCGCGCGCCATCTCCAGTCGCTTCTGGCTGCCCAGCGGCAGGCTGCCCGCCTCCGTGGCCGCCGCGTCGCCGAGGCCGAC
>CAYQQT010000871.1:0-1551 GCA_964419375.1 uncultured bacterium | reverse complement strand
CGCGCGTCCGGCGCGCGCAAGCATCTCGCGCCTGCCCGCCACGCGCCTCACCGCAGAGTACGCGGTGGAGCGCGGGCTCCTCGAGCTGCAGCGCGCGGAGGCGCGGCTGCCGCACGTGAGCCGCGGATACTTCGTCATGCGGTGGAAGTCCCATCAGCTGCCGCCCGTGGGGCAGGAGCGCGAGGTGCTGGTGCAGCAGATGGTCGACGCCGGCGTGGCCGAGCAGTTCGAGGTCACGGACGCGGAGGGCCGAGTCGTGACCGCCATCCGGAGCCGCGCGCGCGACGGCAACCTGGCGCTGCCCGGATAGCTCAGAACCGAAGACTCGTCTCACCAGCATGACGCTGGCCCGCCGCCTCGCCGCGTTCACCGCCGCGCTCACGTTCGACCGCCTGCCGACCGCGGTCGTCGAGAGCGTGTGCCTGCGCACGCTCGACATCCTCGGCATCGCTCTCGCCGCCTCGCGGCACGAGGTGGCGCCGTCCATCTTCGGGGCGCTGGATGGCTGGAAGGCGAGCGGCGACTGCACCGTCATCGGCTCGCAGCGCACGGCGCCGCCGCCGCTGGCGATTCTCGCCAACGGTAGCCTCGCTCACGGCCTCGACTTCGACGACACCCACGCGCCCTCCGTCACTCACGCCTCCGCCGTGGTGGTGCCGACCGCGCTCGCGCTCGCGGAGAGCGGTGCCCTCGACGGCCGCACGTTCATCACCGCCGTCGCCGCCGGCTACGAGTCGATCACGCGCCTCGGCATGGCCGCGCCCGGGGCCTTTCACGCCCGTGGCTGGCATGCCACCGCCGTGTGCGGCCCCTTCGCCGCCGCCCTCACGGCCGGACGGTGCGAGGGGCTCGATGCCGAACGGCTCACGGCCGCGCTCGGCGTCGCAGGCAGCTTCGCGTCCGGCGTGATGGAGTTCCTGGAAGACGGCTCGTGGGTCAAGCGCGTGCACCCCGGATGGGCGGGCCACGGAGGCGCGGTGGCGGCGGCGCTCGCCCGTGGCGGCTTCACGGGGCCGGCCACCGTGCTGGAGGGACGCTTCGGCTTCTACCGCGCCTTTCTGGGCATCGATCCGGATCCCAAGCCCTTCGACTCGCTCGGTCTCGAATGGGAGACGCTGCGGATCGGCTTCAAGCCGTACCCGTGCTGTCATCTGAACCACGCCTACCTCGACTGCGCGCTCGAGCTGCGTGAGGCGCACGCGATCAACCCGGCGCACGTGGCGGCGGTGGAATGCCTCGTGCCCGCGGGGCAGGTGCCGATCGTCTGCGAGCCGCGCGAGGCGAAGCTGCGGCCGCGCACGCCCTACGACGCGCAGTTCAGCCTGCCCTTTTCTCTCGCCGCCGCCCTCGTGCATGGCCGCGTGACGCTGGAGACCTACGAGCCGCAGCGGCTCACCGACCCGCGCGTGCTCGCGCTCGCGGCGCGGGTGAGCCACGCGGTCGACGCCGACTCGTGCTATCCGCAAACCTTCCCGGGCTGGGTGCGCCTACGGCTGACCGACGGCCGCGTGCTGGAGGCGAGGGCGCCCGACGGGCGCGGCAGCGTGGCCC
>CAYQQT010000870.1:0-1551 GCA_964419375.1 uncultured bacterium | reverse complement strand
CCCGGGAGGCGTCCACCATCCGTGATACCTTGGAAAAGATGGATCTTTTCGAGTCTTTTTGCGCGAAGTATCCGTTCCCCCTCGACGACTTCCAGCTGGAGGCGATCCGGGCCATCCAGTCCGACCAGTCGGTGATCGTCTCCGCGCCCACCGGCAGCGGCAAGACGCTGGTGGCGGAGTTCGCCATCCACGCAGCACTGGCGCGCGGCAAGCGCATCGCGTACACGACGCCGCTCAAGGCGCTCTCCAACCAGAAGTTCGGCGACTTCACCCGCGCCTACGGCGAGGACAAGGTCGGCATCCTCACCGGCGACATCAAGGTCAACCCGCACGCCCGCGTGCTGGTGATGACGACGGAAATCCTCAGAAATGCCCTCTTCGGCAGCGGGCTCGACGATCTCGCGTACATCGTGCTCGACGAGTGCCATTACATGGGCGACGAAGGCCGCGGCACGGTGTGGGAGGAGATCATCGTGAGCGCGCCGAAGGACGTGCAGCTGGTGGGGCTGTCCGCCACCGTCGCCAACGTCAAGGAGATCGCGGACTGGATCTCGATCGTCCACCGGCCCATCGTGCCCATCTACCATCCGCACCGCCCGGTGCCGCTGCGCTACGCGGTCGCCGACCTCGCGGGCGACATCCACGACATCGACGCCGTGCGGGCGGGCCGCGCGGAGGTGGTGGGGGACGAGGCGCGGGGGCCCAACGACCGCGGCCGGTGGTACACGCGTCGCGTGGTGGATCCCACCGTCCTCATCGACGCCCTCGCGCAGCGCGGCTGGCTGCCCGCCATCTACTTCATCTTCAGCCGCGCCGGCTGCGAGCGCGCCATGCAGGACGTGCTCACGGAGGGGCGCCCGCTCACCACGCGCGAGCAGCGCCGCGAGGTGGACGAGGCCATCGCGGCCGCCGTCGCGGAGTCGCCGTCCATCGGCGACTCCGCGCTGAGCCAGTCCGTGTTCCAGGGGCTGCGCATCGGCGTCGCCCTGCATCACGCCGGCATCCTGCCCGGGCTCAAGCGGCTCATCGAGACGCTCTTCGAGCGCGGGCTGTGCAAGGTCGTCTTCGCCACGGAGACGATGTCGCTCGGCATCCACATGCCGGCGCGCGCCGTGGTGCTGCAGGGGTTGACCAAGCGCACCGACCGCGGCTTCCGCTCGCTCTCGCACAACGAGCTCACGCAGATGGGGGGGCGCGCGGGCCGGCGCGGGATCGACGCCGAGGGGCAGTGCATCATCGCGCTCGACGCGCGCGACGGGCTCGAGGATCTGCTGAAGGTCGTGGACGGAGCGCCGGAGCCGATCGAGAGCCGCTTCCGCCTCGGCTACGGCTCCGCCGCGCTGCTCATCGGCACGGGCCTGCCCGCCGACATGCTGCGCAAGCGCATCGAGTCGTCGTTTGGGCAGTACCAAAATCTGCGCCGCATCCGCGACATGGAAGAAGAGGTGCGCACGCTGGACGCCGCCCTCGAGCGGGCGCGCGCACACGAGGCGCCCTGCGGTGACCTGCCGCGCATCGGCCGCTACCGCCGCGCGCGCCAGGAAGTGGAGG
>CAYQQT010000869.1:0-1557 GCA_964419375.1 uncultured bacterium | reverse complement strand
GGCGCTGCGCCTTCGGCGTCGATTTCGAGCGCCTGGCGCGCGCGGCCGTCGCCGCCGCCGGTGGCTTGCCGGCGGCACCGTCCCCGCCGCCGTTTCCGCGCGTGGCTGCCCGCGTCAGTCGAAGCTAACGAACCCGAGGAGGTGTCCCGACATGGATCTGCAGATTACCGACAAGGTGGCGCTGGTGACGGGCGGCAGCAAGGGCATCGGGCGCGCCGTCGCGCTGTTGCTGGCGGAAGAGGGCGCGCGCGTGGCCATCGTGGCGCGCGACCAGGCCGCCCTCGACAAGACGGCCACCGAGATCCGCGACCGCACCCGGCGCGAGGTGGTGACGATTGCCGCCAACCTCTCCGAGTTGGCGGAGGTGGAGCGGGTGGTGAAGACGGCGCGCGAGCGGCTGGGGCGCATCGACTTTCTCGTGAACAACGCCGGCGCCATCCGCGGGGGTGCCTTCCTGGATATCCCGGACGCGCAGTGGAGCGGCGACTGGAACCTCAAGCTGCTCGGCTACATCCGCATGGCGCGCGCGGTCTTTCCGCTCATGCAGGCGCAGGGCGGCGGGCGCATCGTCAACGTCACGGGCGCCGCGGCGCGCAACCCGGCGCCGACGTACCTGACGGGCGGCGCCGCCAACGCCGCGCTCACGAACTTCACCAAGGGCCTCGCCGACCTCGGCGCGCCCTCGAACATCCTCGTCACCGCGGTGGCGCCCGCGGCCACCGCCACCGAGCGCTGGGAATCGCTCATCGCGCAGCAGGCGGCGGGCTCCGGCCGTCCGGTGGCGGAGGTCCGCGCGGAAGCGCTCGCGCCCTACAAGCTCGGGCGCATGGCGTCGCCGGAAGACATCGCGGGCGTGGTGGCCTTCCTGGTGTCCGCGCGCGCGGCGTTCATCACCGGCATCTGCATCACCGTCGACGGCGGCGCCACGCGCGGCGTCTATCTCTGATGCCGCGCCTGTTCGCCAACAACGTCCACCTCAATTACGTCGAGGCGGGAACGGGGGAGCCTCCGCTGCTGATCCTGCACGGCCTCGGTGGCTCGCACGAGATGTGGCTGCCGCTGCTGCCGGCGCTCGCACGCTCGCGCCGCGTGATCGTGGGCGACCACCGCGGCCACGGGGCCTCCGACAAGCCCGGCGGGGCCTACACCATCGACCTCTTCGCCCGCGACTGGGTGGCGGCGCTGGACGCGCTCGGCGTGCCGCGCGCCCATGTGCTCGGCCTGTCGCTCGGCGGCGCCGTCGCCATGCGCATGGCCGCCGATCATCCGCACCGCGTGGCGAAGCTCATCCTCCAGGACACGTGGGCCCATCCGCATCCGGACTTCATCGCGCAGCTCAAGGCCCGGCTGGCGCTGCTCGAGGGCGGCGACGTACGCGGATACGCGGATGCGACCGCCTCACGCCGTCCCTGCACGCCGAATACCTGGCGGCGGCCATCCCCGGCGCGCGGCTGCAAACATTCGAGAACAGCGCCCATTTTCCGAACATCGAGGAGGACAAGGAGTTCCTGAAGGCGGTGGACGGATTCCTCGCCGGACGTCCTCGCCGGACGACCT
>CAYQQT010000868.1:0-1558 GCA_964419375.1 uncultured bacterium | reverse complement strand
CGTTTCTATGGGTGGGTGAACTCGCCGCCCGCCGCGATCGGTGTCTTCGCATCGGCACTGGCGGCCGCAATGAATCCGAGCGTTGCGGGTGGGAATCACGCGGCCGTGTATCTGGAGCGCCAGGTCGTCGGGTGGTTGCGGGCGATCGTCGGCTTTCCTATGGCGAGTATGGGACTCTTCGTTAGCGGTGGTTCGGCGGCGGCTGTCACGGCCCTCGCCGTGGCGCGTCACTGCGCGCTTCAGCAACGCGGATGGGACGTGCGCGCGAACGGTCTGCAAGGCTCGCCGCGCGCAATCGTCTACAAGGGCGCGGAAGGACACGGCTGTCATCAGAAGGCGGTGGAGTTACTCGGGATCGGGAGCGCGAACTTGCGCGAAGTCCCTTCGGACCGAGCGCTGCGGATGATGCCGAAGGCGCTCGACGCGATGCTCGCCGAGGATATCGCGGCGGGACACCTTCCCGTCGCCGTCATCGCGAGCGCCGGCACCGTTAACACAGGCGCCATCGATCCGGTTGATGCGCTCGCGGACGTGTGCGCCCGCCGAGGGGTGTGGCTTCACGTCGATGGGGCGTACGGTGCGCCAGCCATATTGCTCGACGAGTACCGCGAGCAGTTCCGTGGACTCGGCCGGGCCGACAGTCTCGCAATCGACCCGCACAAGTGGCTGTACGTCCCTGTGGACGCGGGGCTCGTGCTGGTTCGCGACGCACAGGCGATGCGCGATACCTTCAGTCTGGTGCCGCCATATCTCCGGACCGACGGCAACGAGCGCGGCGTACAGGGACCGCCGTGGTTCAGTGAGTTTGGGAGTGAGCAGTCGCGCCCATTCCGCGCACTCAAGGTATGGGCGGCACTGCGGCACTTCGGCGTTGACGGCTATCGCGAGCTGATTGCACACGACGTGGCGCTCGCCAAACACCTGGCGGATCGAGTGCGCGCGACGCCGGGGCTCCAGCTCTGGGAGCCGCAGGGACTGAGCGTTGTGTGCTTCCGCGCCGTGCCGCCCGCGCACGCTGGGCGGGACGAAGCCATCGATGCGCTCAATCGAGAAGTGCTGCAGACGGTGCAGCTCGAGGGCGCGGCATTCCTGTCGAGCACCGTGCTTGACGGCCGGTTCTACCTCAGGGCGTGCATCGTGAATCCGCGCGCGGAAATGGCCGATGTTGACGCGGTTGTCGATGCGGTCGTTCAAGCGAAGGAGGCGAGATGATGATTGTTCGCGACCTGACGGAAACGGTGGGCAAGACTCCCATGGTTGAACTCGGGCGAATGTCTAAGGGCCTGCCCGGGCGGGTAATCGCCAAACTCGAAATGCGAAACCCGTGCGGGAGCGTGAAGGATCGGCTCGGAGTGGCGTTAATCGAGGACGCAGAGCGCAGGGCCGTACTGCAACCCGGGATGACCCTCGTCGAAGCGACAGGGGGCAACACCGGCATTGGGCTCGCGTTCGCCGCTGCGATCCGAGGCTATCGGCTTATCTTGACGATGCCGGCGACGATGTCGACGGAAAGGGTCGCTTTGCTGCGGCATCTCGGCGCGGAGGTCGTACTCACTCC
>CAYQQT010000867.1:0-1565 GCA_964419375.1 uncultured bacterium | reverse complement strand
TTCGGCGTGATTTCCACCAGCTCGTCGTCGGCGATGAATTCCACCGCGTATTCCAGCGTCAGCCCGATGGGGGGGGTCAGGTCGATGGCCTCGTCCTTGCCGGAGGCGCGGATGTTGGTGAGCTGCTTGGTGCGGATCGGGTTCACCACCAGGTCGTTGTCGCGGCTGTGGATGCCGACGATCATGCCTTCGTAGACGGGTTCGCCAGGACTCACGAACATGCGCCCGCGCTCCTGCAGCTTCCAGATTGCGTAGGCGACCGCGATGCCGTCATCCTGCGACACCAGCACGCCGTTCCTGCGCTCGGCCATCTCCTCGGCCTTGGCGGGCGCATACTCGTCGAACACGTGGCTCATGACGCCGGTGCCGCGCGTCAAGGTCATGAACTCGCCCTGAAAGCCGATCAGCCCGCGCGCCGAGATGCGGTAGTCGAGGCGCACCCGGCCTTTGCCGTCGGGCTGCATCTCGAGCAGCTCGCCGCGGCGCCGGCCCAACTCCTCCATCACCCCACCCTGGTTGGCTTCTTCCACGTCCACCGTAAGAACCTCGAACGGCTCGCAGCGCACGCCGCCGATATCCTTGATGACCACGCGCGGGCGCGACACGGCGATCTCGTAGCCTTCGCGGCGCATGTTCTCCAGCAGGATCGTCAGATGCAGCTCGCCGCGGCCGTGGACGATGAAGGTGTCGGTGTCTTCAGGATACTCGACGCGCAGGGCGACATTGCTCTTGGTTTCGCGCTCCAGCCGCTCGCGGATCTGGCGGCTGGTGACGAACTTTCCCTCCCGGCCCGCCAGGGGCGAAGCGTTGACCAGGAAGTTCATGGTCAGCGTCGGCTCATCGACCTTGAGCAGCGCCAGGGCGTCGGCGTGCTCGGGATGGCACAGCGAGGTGCCGATGCCGAGCTCCTCGATGCCGTTGATCAGGACGATGTCTCCCGCCTCGGCCTCGTCCACCTGCACCCGCGCCAGGCCCTCGAACATCTGCACCTGGTTGACCTTGGCCTTGAACGGTGCGGCGTCCGCCGGCCCGTTCAGCACAAGAACTTCCTGCGCCGCCTTGAGCCTCCCGCGGCGGATGCGGCCGATGCCGATCTTGCCGACGTAGCTGGAGTAATCCAGTGAGCAGATCTGCAGCTGCAAAGGCCCGTCCGCATCCTCGTCGCGCGTGGGCACGTGCTGCAGGATCGCCTCGAACAGGGGTTTCATGTCGCCGCCCCTGGCCTCGACGTCGAGGCTCGCCCAGCCTTCCAGTGCAGACGCGTAGACCACGGGAAAATCGAGCTGCTCCTCGGTCGCGCCGAGCTTGTCGAACAGGTCGAAGGTCCGGTTCACCACCCACTGCGCCCGGGCTCCGGGCCGGTCCACCTTGTTCACCACCACGATGGGCTTGAGGCCCAGCGCCAGCGCCTTGCGCGTAACGAAGCGCGTCTGCGGCATCGGCCCTTCGACCGCATCCACCAGCAACAGCACCCCATCGACCATCGAAAGCACGCGCTCGACCTCGCCACCGAAGTCGGCGTGGCCCGGCATGTCGACGATGTTGATGTGCGTGCCCTCATAGCG
>CAYQQT010000866.1:0-1568 GCA_964419375.1 uncultured bacterium | reverse complement strand
CGAGGAAGCGCTCGGCGATGGCGGCGGGCGCCAGCCCCGCGTCGCCCGGGGCCAGCGTCACGCGGATCTGGTGGCCCTGGCCGTGATAGCAGACGTCTGCGGCGCGCACGAAGCGTACGGGCGCCGCCGGCGCCGCTTCGCGCACGACTGCGGCGGCCTCGGACTCGAGCTCGGTGAAGAGCGCGGCGAGGCGGGCGGGATCCGCCTGGGCCAGCCGCACCGGGCGCGTGCGCGAGACCTCGAACGACACGGGGGCCAGGAGGAAGCCGAGGGCGGAGAAAACGCCGGCGCCGCACGGCACGAGCAGGCGCGGCACCTCGAGCTTGCGAGCCACGCCGTCGGCGTGCACGGGCCCCGCCCCGCCGAAGGCGATGAGCGTCGTGTGCGCGAGGTCGCCGCCCTTCTCCGCCACGTACATGCGGATGGCGGAGGCCATGTTCTCGTTCACCACCTCGTGGATGCCCCACGCGGCTTCCTCGACCGGCAGCGACAGCCGCTTGCCCACCTCGCTCTCGATGCCGTGCCGCGCGCCCGCCACATCGAGAGCCATCGCGCCCCCGAGGAAATACTTCGCGTCGAGATAGCCGAGCACGAGGTCGGCGTCGGTCACCGTGGGTGCGGTGCCGCCGTGGCCGTAGCAGATGGGACCGGGATCGGCGCCGGAGGACTGCGGGCCCACCTGGAGCAGGCCGACGCTGTTCATGCCGGCGATGGAGCCGCCGCCGGCGCCGATCTCGATGAGGTCCACGGCGGGCACGCCCAGAGGAGTCCCGCTGCCGCGCTTGAAGCGATGGACACGGTCCACCTCGAGCTCGGTGGCGATGGGCATCGCGCCGCCGCGGATGAGGCAGGCCTTCGCGGTGGTGCCGCCCATGTCGAACGAGAGCACGTCGCCGAGCCCGGCGCGCCGGCCGAGGTGCACGGCGGCCAGCGCGCCGCCCACGGGGCCGGACTCGATGAGCCGCACGGGGAACTTTCGGGCCGTCGCGGTGGCCGTGATGCCGCCGCCCGAGAGCATCAGGAACAGGCGGCGGTGCAGGCCGCGCGCCGCCAGCCGCTCTTCCAGCCGCTCGAGGTAGCGCGCCACCAGCGGCTTCACGTAGGCGTTCACCGCCGTCGTGGCCGTGCGCTCGAACTCCTTGATCTCCGGCAGCACCTCGGACGACAGCGACACGGCGAGCCCGGGGTGCGCCGCCGCCAGCCGCTCGATGGCTTTCTCGTGCGCGGGATTGGCGTACGCGTGCAGCAGGCAGACGGCGACGGACTCCACGCCCTCGGCGGTGAGGGCGGCCAGCACCTGGGAGGCGTCGGCCTCGTCGAGCGCGGTCAGCACGCGGCCGTCGCTGGCGACCCGCTCCGTCACCTCGCGGCGAAGCGGGCGCTCCACGAGCGGCGCCGGGTAGACGGCGCCGATGTCGTAGATGTCGTAGCGGATCTCGCGGCGCATCTCGAGGATGTCGGCGAAGCCGCGGGTGGCGATGACGGCGGTGCGCGCGCCCTTGCGCTCGATGACGGCGTTGATGACGAGCGTGGTGCCGTGGATGACGTGCTCGGTGGCGGTGACGAAG
>CAYQQT010000865.1:0-1569 GCA_964419375.1 uncultured bacterium | reverse complement strand
TTGAGGGCGCTCTCGAAGGACTCATCGGGCTCGATGATCACCTTGGTCACGCAGTCCCCCCCTCCGGGTTTCCATCGACTCCAGTGGATAAATGACAACTATATACCATGCGACCCCCACCCCGGCAATCAGATGCAGGGCAGCGAGCACGATGGGGCGCGTTCGGAAATGTCTGGTGCCCCTTGCGAGTACAATGACGCCGCCCATGCGCGCGTTCGCCCTCGTCTTCTCCGCCTGCCTGGCCTTGTGGATCCTGCTGTCGGGACACGTGGCCGCGCTCGATCTCGCCATGGGCGTGGCGGCGTCCGCCCTCGTCGCCTTCGCCAACCGGGACATCGAGGGCGTGAGCGAGATGCTGCGCTGGAGCCCGCGCCTCGTCGCCTACCTGCCGTGGCTGCTCAAGGAGATCTGGGTGGCCAACCTCCAGGTCGTCAAGCTCGTCCTCGATCCCGCGCTGCCCATCGACCCTGTCATCGTGCGCGTGCGCACGCGGTTCTCGACCGACCTCGCGCGGACGACGCTCGCGAACTCCATCACGCTCACGCCGGGGACGGTCACGCTCGATGTCGACGGTGAGGAGCTCATCGTGCACGCCCTCACGGGCGGCGGCGGCGCGGACATCGTCGCGGGCGGCATGGCGCGCCGGGTGGGGAGCGTCTTCGGAGATCCCGGCGCGTGAGCACGTCCGCGCTGTTCCTTGCCGCCGCGGTGGCGCTCCTCGCGGTCGCCATGGTCTACGTCCACCGGATCGCGGTGGGGCCGACCGTGTTCGACCGGATCCTCGGGCTCAGCGGCTTCGGCACCACGACGACGATGGTCCTGCTCCTGATGGGCGCCGTGTACGAGCGGCTCGACATGTTCATCGACCTCAGCCTTGCCTACGCACTGCTGAGCTTCGTGGGCGCGGTGGCGGGCGCCCGCTATTTCGAGCGGGGAGGGCAGGACCGGTGATCGCGGACATCGCGATCGCGGCGCTGCTCGTCGTCGGCCTCTTCTTTCACGGCGTGGCCGCGCTCGGCGTCATCCGGATGCCGGACTTCTACACGCGCATGCACGCCGTAAGCAAGGCGGAGACGCTCGGTGTCCTCTTCACCCTCGCCGCCCTTGCCGTGTCCGCGGGGCTCAGCCTCGTCACGGTCAAGCTCGGGTTCCTCGCCATCTTCCTCTTCCTCGCGAATCCGACGTCCACGCACACGATCGGGCGGGCCGCCTTACGGGTCGGGCTGCCACCGTGGCGCCGGCCGCCGGCGGAGGATGCGTGAGCGAGGCGATCGTCGCGTCGCTCCTGCTCCTGCTCATCACGCTGGCCGTGATCGCCGTGCGGGCGGCCGACCTGCTGGTGGCGGTCGTCGTCCTCGGCGCCTACAGCTTCACGATGGCCCTGGTGTGGGCCGGGATCGGGGCGGTGGATGTCGCGTTCACGGAAGTGGTGGTGGGGGCGGGCGCCAGCACCGTGCTCTTCCTCGCGGCGCTGCTCCGCACCTCGCGCCGGCGCTCGCCGCTGCCGAGCGGGCTGCGCTGGGTGGCGCTCGTGGTGGTGGTGGCGGTGGGCGCCACGCTGGTGGCGGT
>CAYQQT010000864.1:0-1570 GCA_964419375.1 uncultured bacterium | reverse complement strand
AAGCGGGGGCGCCGCGCGGCGAGTGCGAGGTCGAGCTTGGCGCGCGCCGCGCGCAGCTCGAGGTCGCGCTTGCGCAGCTCGACGCGGTGCCGGATGCGATCGAGATCCAGGGGATAGAGTTTCTTGGACTTCACCAGCACGTGCTCGCGCACGCCCACCTTGCCGAAATCGTGCAGGAGGGACGCATAGCGAAGCTCGCGCATCTCATCCGTGCCGAAGCGGACGGCGCGGTACGCGCCCGCGTGGGCGCGGTCGACGACCTCCGCGAGGCCGACCGTGAGATCCGCCACACGGAAAGAATGGCCGAAGGTGGTGGGATCGCGCGACTCGATGGCGATGACGGCCGCCTTCACGAAGCCTTCGAACAGCCGGTGGATGCTCTCGTACAGCCGGCTGTTGTGCAGGGCCACGGCCGCCTGCGAGGCGAGCGAGCTCGCGAGCTTTTCATGGCGGGCGTCGAAGCGGCGGACGTACCGGTCCACGTCCGCGGTCCCGGCGAGCGGGCCCGCATAGTCGCCTTTGCAGTTGATGAGCTGCAGGGCCCCGATGGTCTCGCCCTGCGGGGTATGCATGGGGACCACGAGCATCGAGCGCGTGCGGTAGCCGGAGTGCTCGTCGAACCAGCGGTTGATGTGAAAGGGGGCGCCGGGCGGCGGGGCGTAGGCGTCCTCGAGGTTGACGATGGTGGCCGTGAGCGCGACGTGGCCCGCCACGCTTTCGCCCGTCAACGGCAGCGTCACCGACGTGAAGGGGATGTCGACGCTGTCGTTCTGTGCGAGCGCGAAGCGCAGGCGCCGCGTGTCTCCGTGCTCCTCCACCAGGTAGAGGGAGCCCGCGTCGCTGGAGGTGATCGCGCGCGCCTTGCTCAGGATGGTCTCGAGAAGCGCGGCGGGCTCGCGCTCGGACGACAGGCGGATGCCGATGGCGTTCAGCTCGGACAGCTCGCGCTCCAGGCGCGCGCGGCCGGTGGCGGCGTCGAGGTCCGCGAACGCGTTGTCGACAGCGCGCGTGAGCATCGCGACGCCGGCCTCCACGGGGACGACGGAATGCCAGGTCACGGGCCAGGGCCCGGCCGCGGGGTCCACGACGCCGATCGTGCGCACCCGATCGTACGCCACGCCCGAGTCCGAGCCGTCCACGAGGACGACCGTCTCCGGCGCCGCCATGCCCTCGAGCGGGCGCACGTCGAAGCGGTCACGGAGCAGCGCCGCCGCCGCCGTGGCCGTCGCCGACTTTGGGTTGTAGAGGACTACACGCCGCATGAGGCAGCGTAGGTTGCCCGGCGCTGCCAAGTCAAATTTACCGGCCGCCCGTACACTGGCAGGCATGACGCCCTTTTTGGCCTTCGCGGCGCTGTGCCGGCAGCTCGAGCAGCGCCGCGGACGGCTCGACAAGCTGCGGCTCGTGGCCGACTTCCTGCGCGCGGTGGACGCCGACGAGGTGGGCACCACCGTCGCCTTCCTCACGGGACGGGCCTTTCCGTCGTCGGATGCGCGCGTGCTCGGCGTGCGAGGCCTGCCGCGCGTCGCCCACGAGGCGGCAAGCCCGCCCCTGGCGCTGGGCGACGTGG
>CAYQQT010000863.1:0-1572 GCA_964419375.1 uncultured bacterium | reverse complement strand
ACTCGGTTCCATCGACGCCAGGACCGTGAGGAGGAACCAGGATGCGCTTGGCTCTCGCCTTTGTTCTCGCTCTCGTGCTCGTTGTCGCCGGCCATGCCGGGCCTGCGCAGGCGTTCACTGCCGCGGATTTTAAGGGACGGTACGCGTTCGGCTTCGAAGGTCTGGAGAACGGGGATCGCGTCGTCTCCACCGGCGTCATGCGCCTGGTCGGCGTGGGCGCCGTGACCGGACGTGCCTCGATGCGTCGCGACGGGGGCGGCGAGTGCACGGGGACGATCCGTAACTCGACCTACAGCATCAACGCCGATGGCACAGGCTTCTTCGCCCTCGGCTTCTTCCCCGATGTCTGTGCCTTTGCGGAAGCGGTTCCGCTCAGCATCGCGGTCTTCAGGTCGGGGCGTGGCTTCGAACGCGCGAGCACCTTCAGCGCCCTCTATTCGAGAACGGCGAGGTTGCAGGTTCCGCCGGCCCCGTGAGTCAGCCCCCAGTGCTTTCGGACGCGGCCGTACGGCGCCCGACCGTCGTGGAGGTCAGCCTGGCGCGCGTGGCCGACAACTTCCGCGCCATCCAGGCGGCCGTCGCCCCGGCGGCGGTGATGCCGATCGTCAAGGCCAACGCCTACGGTCACGGCATCGTCGAGGTCGCCCGCCACTTGGTGACGCTCGGCGCCGCGTCGCTCGGCGTCGCCTTCCTCGAGGAGGCGGTCATGCTCCGCGAGGCGGGCGTTCACCTTCCCATCCTGGTCATGGGCGGCATCTTCGGCAACCAGCTTTCCGTGTTCCTGCGTCACGGGCTCACGGTGACGGCATCCTCCATCGACAAGCTCCGGCACATCGACGACACGGCCCGGGAGATGGGCGTGACCGCCAAGGTGCACCTGAAGGTCGACACGGGCATGGAGCGCATCGGCGTCCATTACTACAACGCGCACGGCCTGCTCCAGCGCGCCGCGGAATGCCGCCACTCCGACGTCGAAGGCATCTACTCGCACTTCGCGAACTCCGATGGCGCCGATCTCACCTCCGCCCGCACCCAGCTCTCGCGTTTTCTCGACGTTCTCCAGTGGTATGACAAGCAGGGTGTGTCGCCGCCGGTTCGCCACATCGCCAACTCGGGGGCAATCTTACAGTTGCCCGAGAGCCATCTCGACATGGTGCGGCCGGGCATCCTTCTCTACGGCGTGTACCCGGCAATCGAGGTGCGCCGAACCATCGCGGTGCAGCCGGCGCTGTCGTGGAAGTCGCGCGTCGTCTACTTCAAGGTGGTGGCGCCGGACCATCCCGTCAGCTACGGCTCCACGTGGCGGAGCGACCATCCCGTGCGCGTGGTCACCGTTCCCGTCGGCTACGGCGACGGCTACTTCCGCGCGTTGTCGAACGCGTCGCACGTCATCATCCGCGGCAAGCGGTATCCGGTGGTGGGACGCGTCTGCATGGACCTGATCATGATCAACCTCGAATGGGACACCGCGTACAACGGTGACGAGGTCGTGCTGCTGGGCGCCGACGGCACCTCTGTGATCACGTGCGAAGACCTCGCGGCATGGGCCGGCACCATTCCCTATGAAGTCCT
>CAYQQT010000862.1:0-1577 GCA_964419375.1 uncultured bacterium | reverse complement strand
GACCTGCGCGCGGGCCGCACGCCCGCCCTCACGCGGGAGGCCCGGCCCGGGCTCGACCCCGCGTTCGACCGCGACGTCTTCCTGCTCAACCAGCGCGTGCTCACGATCGCGTCCCAGTACGAGGTGTGGGCGCCCGACGGCACGCCCGTGCTCTACGTCGAACGCCCGACGTACTTCGTGCGGACCATGCTCGCCTACGGGCTCGCGTTCGTGGCGGCAGCGGTGGTGCTGGGAGCGGTGAACGAGGTGCCGCTGCTGAGCGTCGTGCTCGCCGCCGCCGTGTTCATGGTGGTGTCCATGTCGGCACGCCCCCTGCGCCACGTCACGGTCTATCGTGACGACTCGCGCGCGGCGACGCTGCTGCGCATCGTGCAGAACGAGCGCATCGCCCTCTTCACGCGCTCGTATACGGTGCTGCTGCCCGACGGCACTCCGCTCGCCCGCCTGCGCAAGCACTACCTGCACAATCTCGTCCGCAAACGCTGGTATGCGGAGGCGCCCGGCGGCGAGGTGCTGGCGGTGGCCATGGAAGACTCCATCGTGCTGTCGCTGCTCCGCCGCGTGCTCGGCACGCTCTTCGGCGTCCTGCGCACGAACTTCGTCATCCAGCGCCCCCACGCCGGCGACGTCATCGGCGAGTTCAACCGCAAGTTCACCCTGCGCGACCGCTACGTCCTCGACATGACGGCCGACGCGGATCACACCCTCGACCGCCGCATCGCCTTCGCCCTCGGCGTCATGCTCGACAGCGGCGAGCGCCGGTGATGGCCGGCCGCGGCTGATGGACGAGCAGCCCCTCATCATCAGGCCGGACATGCTGCTCAGCCGGCGCCTCGATTTCGAGCGGCGCATGAACCGGGCGCCGCGGGCGACGCTGGCGATCATCGCGGTGCTGGCCGCCGTGTTCGCCGTCGAGGTGGCGATGGACGCGCTCGACACACCGCAGGCGTTGATGGCGATGGGGGCGCTCTCGCGGCCGGCGGTGCTCGCCGGTCAATACTGGCGGATGATCACCGCCACGCTGTTGCACGGCTCCCTCGCACATCTCGCCGGCAACGCGGTCGCGCTCTACATCCTCGGCATGGTCTGCGAGCACGCGTTCGGCCGGGCGCAATTCATGCTGCTATATGCCGCCAGCGGCGTGGCCGGCTCGCTGCTCAGCACCATCGCCAGTCCCGGGCCGTCAGTGGGCGCCTCCGGCGCGATCTTCGGGCTGCAGGCCGCCGCCATCGTCCTCTTCCGCTCGCATCGCGACCGCCTCCTCGTGCGCGACCGGCGCATCGGAGTCGTGCTGCTCGTATGGGCGGCCTACTCCATCGTCAGCGGCATCCTCACGCCCTACATCGACAACGGCGCCCACATCGCCGGCGCCATCGGCGGCGGCCTCGTTGCCCGCCGCCTCCACCCGGTTGTGCTCGACTGGATGCCGGAAGCGAAGGCCGCCGCCGTCAAGCGCTGGCTCTGGGTGGTGGCGGCCGGCGTGGCGTACGCCGTCGTCGGTGTAGCGCAGTCGCTGTTGTGAATCGAGGAGCGCCACGGCTTTGCCGGGGCGCTGCCGAGCGTCGGGGGCTTGGGGG
>CAYQQT010000861.1:0-1583 GCA_964419375.1 uncultured bacterium | reverse complement strand
GGTTCTTCACGTTGATCTACACGAACGACCAGGAGTTCCTGAGCGGTATTCCGATCCCCGGCATCGCGTACCAGTGGGTGCCCTCCGACACGTTCAACGCCGTGATCGGCGTGCCGTTCTCGGCGATCGAATGGAAGCCCATCGAGCCGCTCACGTTCGAGGCCTCGTACTTCCCCGTCCGGCACGTCCGCGCGCGCGCCACCTGGCGGATCTTCCGTCCGCTCCCGCCTACCTCGGCTTCGACTGGGACAACGAGCGCTACCTCCTCGCGGACCGTCCCGACGAGGACGATCGGCTCTTCTACTACGAGAAGCGGCTCACCGCGGGCGCGCGCTTCGACCTGAAGCACGTGGGCGTCGAGGTCTACGGCGGCTACGTCTTCGATCGGTTCTACTTCCAGGGCGAAGGGTACTCCGACCGCCGCAAGGACCGCTTCGACGTCGAGGCCGGCCCCTTCGTGGGCATCCGGATCGGCGTCCGGTGGTGGCCAGGGGGCGGGCCGTGAAGAGGTGTCCGCGCATGCCGCGTCAGCGCGCGAGCAGGCGGCGGGCGCGCGCCGCCGCCTGCACGAGACCTCCGGGCAGGAGCAGCACGATGGCGATGAAGAGGACGCCGAAGATCAGCAGGTGGAAATCGACCCATCGCTCGGCAAGATATTCCTTCAGCAATACATAGAGGACGGCGCCCAGGACGGGCCCGTGCAGCGTTCCTACGCCGCCGATGTAGGTGATCAGCAGCGCGTCGAAGGTCCAGTGCGGGCTGAAGGGATGCGAGGGGTAGTAGCTGATGTGGTAGTAGGCGAACACGCCGCCCGCCAGCGCCGCCAGCCCCGTCGACAGCGCGAGGGCGCTCAGCTTGAGCGACAGCGCGTTCACGCCCGCCGCCTCCGCCGCCTCCTCGTCCTCGCGGATGGCGCGCATACCCAGGCCGAGCCGTGAGGCGCCGAGGGCGGCCACCGCAACCACCGAGACGGCGGCGAGGCCGAGCGCGAGGTAGTACCGGTGGGCGAGGCGGTAGGCGCCGATAGTCGCCGTGGGCAGCGTGGAGATCTCGGGCAGGACGTTGTTGACGGTCGTGCGCAAGATCTCGCCGAGCGCGAGCGTGCCGATGGCGAAGTAGGCGCCGCGCAGCCGGAAGGCGGCTACGCCGATGAGGAGCGCGAACAACGTCGCCACCATCGCGCCGGCGATCATCGCAAGCCCCACCGGCGTGCCGCCGATCCAGAGCATGCGCGTCACGAGCGCGCCGAGGCCGAAGAAGGCTGCGTGACCGAGATTCACCTGTCCGGCGTAGCCGGCCACGATGTTCCAGCTCTGCGCGAGGGTGATGAAGAGCAGGATGAGGAGCACGGAGTTGACGACGTCGTCGCGCGGCACGAGCAGCGGCAGTGGCGCCAGCGCGGCGAAGGCGAGCAGGATCGCCGCCGCCCAGCGGACGTCGTGCCGCGCCCACAGGCCCCTCATCTGATCACGTGGGGGGCCCCGATATGGCCCCCCACACCCTCCCACGCTCGGAGCACCCCGGGGAACCCGTGGCGCTCGATTGATTGGATGGGGGGGCTCGACGGGCCCCCCCCCCCCCCC
>CAYQQT010000860.1:0-1593 GCA_964419375.1 uncultured bacterium | reverse complement strand
AGCCGTGCGATGAGGGTCTTGGCGAGGCCGGGATAGTCCTCGATCAGGACGTGGCCGTTGGCGAGGATGCCGGCGAGGATTCGCTCGAGGACGTCGTCTTTGCCGACCACGATGCGTCCGAGCGTCAGCACCACCTCCCGGACCCGTTCGGCGACGGCGGCGATCTTCACGGCTGCTTCTCGATGGCGGTGATCACGGCGCGAAGGCTGGCCAGGCTGGGGCCGCGGCCGCGCCGAACGGGCGGGCGAACGAGTGGGCGCGACGTGAGCGCCTCCAGCCGCGGCCACAGAGCCCTCTCGAAGTAACGGCGGCTGCGGAGGGCGGCGCGCACGTCGCTCGCCAGATCCAGAAAGTGGTGAGGCACGCTGGGCTCGGGGCCGCGACGGTCGCGCGCCGCGTCGAGCGCCGGATCACCGCTGTCCTCGAGGCAGTCGGCGAGGGCGCGCCGCAATTGTAAGAAGGCAACGCCGAGGACGAAGGCGGAGGCCAACCGCGCCACCAGGGGGCGCCACGACGGCTCCACGTAGACGTACACGGGGACCGTGGCAAGGAGCACGACGGCGGCGAGCACGGCACAGCGAGCGGCGACCCGCGCGAGCGGTCCGTCAGCGAGCACGTGGGTGGGCTGTCCTGGACAGTGGTCGCTCCGTTTCGAGCGCCGTCGTGATTTCGTCGAGGGAGTCGCAGGCGGCGGCGCGCGCCTCTGCGCCCAGCGGTCGGTCGCTGAAGCGCGCGACCTCGAACAGCGCGGTCAGCCGCTCGACGGGCGGGACCGGGACCGGGAGCCGAGCGAGCGTCGTGCGCATGAACTCCGCCGGCGTCTGCCACGGCGCCCGCGGGGCGCGGACATCGGCCAGCGCGTGCTCGAAGCGATCGTAGGCGCGGATGATCGCCACCCGTGGATCGGGCTCGGCCCGGAGATCGTCGCGGTCGGCGAAACGGTCGGCGACCGGGGTCGCGGCGGCACCGGCAGCCCGGCCGCCCCACCACTTCTCCAGGCGCTCAGCCAGCGTGACCAGCACCATCAGCGCGAAGATCGCGACCGCGACGACAAGGACGAGGGTGGCGATCGTGAGGTCGAAGAACGGGACCGAGGTGGGCGCCTTGCGCGAGCGCGCGAGAAAGTCCAGGAGGCCGGCGAGCGCGGTGAAGGCCCTCTCGATGGGATGGGCGTCTTCGCCGGCCGCGCCATTCCAGACGAGGTACCAGGCCGCGGCCAGCAGCACGAGAAACGGCAGCAGCGAGAGGACCACCGCCCACGCCGGACGCTGCTGATAGGCGCGAGAGGCCAGCGGCTCGTCCTCGGTCGGGCGCCGCGGGCGCTGCAGCGCGAGCAGAAGGATGGCAGACAGCGCGAGCAGCGCGAGCACCACGGTCCGCACGGCGTCCGGCAGACGGACCGTCAAGCTTGCGCCCGGCTCGCCGGAAGCAGGCGGCAGCGGAGCGGCGGTGGCGGCCAGGGCGAGCAGCAGACCGATGCCGATCACCACACCCGCTCGGAGCTGCGCGCGCCACTCTTGTCCCACGCCTCGCCTCCTGGACCGACGAGCGGCGCAACCGTAGCGCCCCGTCGGCCAGCCCGTCAAGGCGGCT
>CAYQQT010000859.1:0-1596 GCA_964419375.1 uncultured bacterium | reverse complement strand
CGTTCCCCGAGCCGCAGGCCGTGTTCACGGATGCGCCGGTCGTGCTCGGGACCGACGGCGTCCGGAAGATGAGCAAGTCACTCGGGAACACGATCGAGATCCTCGCCGCGCCCGAGGTGATCCGCAGCCAGGTGATGTCGATGGTCACCGACACGCAGCGGATCCGGCGGACCGACCCGGGCCGCCCGGAGATCTGCAACGTCTGTCAGCTCCAGCGCTTCTTCGGCGATGACTACGAGGAGCTGTGGGATGGCGAGCGCACGGCCCGAACCGGCTGCGTCGACATGAAGAAGCTCCTCGCGGAGCGGATCATCCGGCACTACGCGCCGGCTCGCGAGCGGTACGAGGCGCTGCTGGCGAACCCGAAGGAGATCGACGAGATCGTGGCCGCCGGTGCGGAGCGCCTCCGCCCGATGGCCGAGGCGACGATGGCCGAGGTCCGCGAGAAGATGGGCCTCCGCTGACCGGCAGTGAAGGTCCAGCGACTACCATGAGCCGCAGGGGAGGGGCTGGCACTCCCCAAGGAGCTGAGGACGCCCTGCCACCGATGGCCCTCGAGCTGATGCAGCGCCGCCGCCGCTGGCTGGACGCCCTGCTGATCCTGGCGACGATCGCCCTCGCCTTTCTGGTCGTCCAGTTCGTGTCGCAGCTCTTCCAGGCGTTCGGCGACATCATCCTCATCTTCTTTCTCGCCTGGCTGCTCGCCTTCATCCTCAGCCCCCTCGTCGGGTGGCTCGCGAGGATCGTCCCGTTCCTGCCGCGAGTCGGCGCGGTCATCGTGGTGTACGCGCTGCTCGTCGGGATCCTCATCGTCCTGACGATCCTCGTGGCCGGCGCGCTTGCAACTTCGATCGCCGACTTCGTCACGAACGTGCCGACACTCCAGACGCAGCTCCCGCAAATCCTCGCGCCGTGGCAGGAGCGGCTGAACGGCTTCGGCCTGACCCAGATCGACATCGTCGCCCAGGCGCAGACATTCATCGCCAACCTCAACACGTACGCGGTAGAGCTCGTCGGGCCGCTCCAGCAGCTGGCGGTCGCGAGCATCGGCGCGGTCGGAAACCTCCTCCTCGTCCTCGTCCTGTCGCTGTACATGGTGGTCGATCGCGACCGGATCCTCTCGTTCATGTTCCGGATCGTCCCACCCGGTTTCAAGGGGGATTCCCGCCTGTTCGAGACGAGCGTCGCCCGCTCATTCGGCGGCTTCCTCCGCGGCCAGGCGATCATCGGCGTCGTCTATGCGGCGATCGCCGTGGCGACGAGCGCGGTGCTCGCCCTGCCCTACCTGCCGGTGACGTCCGCCGCCGCCGGGATCCTCATGGCGATCCCGTTCTTCGGCCCGTTCGTGTCGTGGGCGCCGCCGGTCCTCGTGGCGGTTCTCGTCATGCCGGATGCGACACTGCCCGCATTCATCGCGATGGGGATCGGCTGGTTCGTCGTCATGAACGTCCTCCAGCCGCGGGTGATGGAGCAGGCCGTCGGGATCCACCCGATTGTCGTCCTCGGCTCGGTCCTCGTCGGCGCGAAGGTGGCCGGCGTCATCGGGGCGATCTTCGGCATCCCGATCGCCGCCGTGATCTCCGCGTTCTTCCTCGA
>CAYQQT010000858.1:0-1598 GCA_964419375.1 uncultured bacterium | reverse complement strand
CGACCTGCGGGAGATGGCGCGGCGCCGGCTGCCGAGGGGGGTGTTCGAGTTCGTGGACCGCGGTACGGAAGACGAAGTCGCGCTGCGCAACAATCGTACCGCGCTCGAGCGCATCCGGCTGAAGCCGCGCACCCTGGTGGACGTTTCCGGCCGCAGCCAGGAGATCACGCTGTTTGGAAAGAAACAGCCGATGCCGATTGTGGTCGCTCCGACTGGCACGGCGGGCTTGCTCGCGTACGAAGGCGAACTCGGCGTGGCGCGCGCCGCCGCCGCCGCCGGCATTCCGTTTACCGTCGCGACCAACTCGATGACCTCGATGGAGACGATCGCCGCGCAGGCGGGCGGGCGGCTGTGGTTCCAGCTCTACATGTGGTCGGACCGCTCGTTGTCCCACCGGATCGTCGCGCGCGCGAAGGACGCGGGCTGCGAGGCGCTGATGGTGACGGTGGACGGGACGGTTCCCTCCAACCGGGAATACAACCACCGCAACGGCTTCGAGATGCCGATCCCCTTCAACGCCCGCAACGTGACGGACGTGCTGAGCCGCCCGCGCTGGCTTGCGGGCGTGTTCCTGCGGCAGATCCTCACGAGCGGCATGCCGCGCTTCGAGAACTACCCGCCCGAGATCATGGACGGGCTGATGGCGCGGACGCTCAAGAAGTCCATCCTGAAGAACGACAGCCTCAACTGGGACGACCTGCGCGAGCTGCGCAGGCGGTGGCCTCACGTGCTGATGGTGAAGGGCGTGCTGCACCCGCTGGACGCAGTCAAGGCCGCTGAATGCGGGGCTGACGCGGTGATCGTGTCGAACCACGGCGGGCGCAACCTCGACGGCTCGCCGGCGCCGATCGACGTGCTGCCGGAAATCCTGGACGCGGTGGGCAAGCGACTCACCGTCATGGTGGACAGCGGCTTCCGGCGCGGCACTGATGTGGTCAAGGCGCTGGCGCTGGGGGCTGCAGCTGTGCTGATCGGCCGCGCTCCGTTGTACGGCGTCGCCGCCGCGGGCGAGGCGGGGGCGTCGCGGGCCATCGGCATCTTCCGCGAGGAGATCGACCGGGTGATGGCGCTGCTCGGCGTGCGCAGCGTGGCCGAACTCGACCGCAGCTATCTGCACAGGACCGATGCGGGCGGCGGCGCGGAGGCGGAGTCGACGCCGCATGCCCTGCGCCGCATGTCCTGATTGCGCCGGGAGTCACGACGCATGTTCAGCCTGAAAGACAAAGTCGCGCTGGTGACGGGATCGTCGAGGGGCATCGGCAAGTCGATCATCGAGCAGATGGCGAACGCCGGCGCCAGGGTCGTCGTGTCCAGCCGCAAGCCCGATGCGTGCGAAAGCGTGCGCGCCGAATTCGCCACGCGCGGCCAGGAGGCGATCGCGGTGCCTTGCAACATCGGCCGGAAGGAGGAGCTCAGGAAGCTGGTGGATACCGTGATGGCCAAATGGGGCCGCATCGACATCCTGGTCTGCAACGCGGCGACGAACCCCGTCTTCGGGCCGATGGCCGACGCGTCGGACGAGGCGTTCGACAAGATCATGCTGACCAACGTCAAGAGCGTGTTCTGGCTCGCCGGCATGGTGCTGCCGCAGATGGCCG
>CAYQQT010000857.1:0-1609 GCA_964419375.1 uncultured bacterium | reverse complement strand
GAGTCGATGGTGACTTTGAAGCGGTCGAGAAAATCGCGGCCGAGCAGTCCGTCGATGCCGGGTTGGCCCATGTCGTGCGCGACCACCTGGAGCCCGGAGACGCGCGCCTCGCCGATCTCGATCGACTCCACGGCGACGCGCTGGACGTCGCTGCTGCCGGTGACGCCGGTGATGCGCGCGGACGTCCCGCCGCGGGTCAGCGAGGCGCCGGCGGCGGAGAGGACGAGGGGCGAGATGAGCGTGCTGTCGGCGCCGGTGTCGAGGAGCAGCCGCGTGGGCGTGCCGCCGTTGATCTTCGCGTCGACGATGATGCGCTGGCCCGGCGTGTAGCGAATGGTCGTGGAGCCGGCCGCTTCACTTTTCTCCGGTGCGGAAGGGGCGGCCGCCGACGCGGGGCTGTTGCGCATGCCGAGAGGCACCGCGCCCGCGCGATACTGCGCCGGCACGCTTTCGAGGCCTTCGACGTAGAACGAGGTGCCCCGCTCGTCGATGTACCGGTAGATCTCCGCGGTGGCCGGCAGCGGCAGGAGGACACCGGCAAGAGCGATCGCGAGCGCGACAGCGGCCGCCCGAAGCATGGCCAGCATCATACCGCACACCGCGCGAGCCGGTACACGACCATTTCCGGGCCTCCGGACACCTCCACACGCTCCAGACGGACGCGATAGATCGGCACGAAGAGGTCGTGACGGGCGGCCAGCCGTGGGAACCACGTGGGGAAGATGATGAGGAAATCGGGGCAGCGCGCGGCGACGAACTCCATCACTCCGGACTCGCCGTCACGGCGGAAGGGCAGGATCTCGGGCGTGACCAGCCCCATGAGATCGATCACCTCGCGCCGGGAGAAGTACGCGATGGCGCCGATGTCGCTCACTGCCAGCGTGGCGCGGCGGGGCGTGTTGTCGCTTACCCAGCGGCCCAGGTGCACCTGCATGGCGTTGATGTTCTGCACGCCCCACGCGTACCGCTCGGCGGCGGGCGCGAGCGGAACGAGGGCGAGCGCGAGGAAGACCGCGAGCGCCACGCGGCGCCTGCGGAGTGCGGGAGCGCCCAGCGCCACCGCGCACAGCACGATGGCGAGCGGCAGCAGGTGGATCGAGTAGCGGCCTTCCTGGAAGGCGGGCCCGCGATACGGCGCCAGCAACGCCATGCCGAGGGGATGGGCGATGAGTGCCGACCCGACGACGGCGAGGGCACGGGAGCGCCGCCGCCACGCCACCACGAGGGCGGCGAGGGCGGCCCATGGCAGCAGCCAGTGCGTCTGCATGAGCCAGACCGCCCACTCCGTGACGAACGCGCGCGGCCGCCCCCACCACGTGAGCGCCGCCGGCTCTCTCACGCCGCCGAGCCAGCCGAGGAGGCCTCCCTCCACCTTGGCCGCCGCCGTGGCAGGAAACGGCGTGCCGACGGTCGCCCAGGAGAACGCGACGGCGGGCGCGAGGACCGCCACGCTCACGGCGGCGAACACGGCCACCCGCCGCCACGTGAGAGGCCGCGCCAGCAGCAGGAACGGCAGCAGCAGCAGTGCTTCAGGACGCGCGAGCGCGGCGAGGGCGCCCGCGACCGCAGTCCACGCCGTGCCGTCGCGCGCCAGCGCCAGCAGCGCCGC
>CAYQQT010000856.1:0-1610 GCA_964419375.1 uncultured bacterium | reverse complement strand
GCTCGCCACGCTCTGCTCCTTTCCCACGTGGCTGGCCGCCCGCTGGGTGGAGCGCTACGGCGCGGCGGAGGCGGAGACGCTCATGCGCGCGATGAACGAGCGCCCGCCGCTCACGCTCCGCGTGAATACGCTGAAGACCACGCGCGCCGCCCTTGCCGAGCGCCTGCGCGCCGACACCGGGCTCGCCGTGCGCGAGACCGCGTACGCGCCCGAGGGGCTGATCGTCGACCGCGGCGGCGCGCCGGCAGCCTGGGCCGCCTTCGCCGAGGGCGCCTTCCTTGTGCAGGACGAAGCGTCGATGCTGGTCGCCCGCCTGCTCGCGCCGCAGCCGGGGCAGACCGTCGCCGACGTGTGCGCGGCGCCGGGCACGAAAAGCACCCACCTCGCCCAGCTCATGGAGGACCGGGGACGCGTGCTCGCCTTCGATCCCCAGCCGGCACGGCTGGCGCGCGTGGCGGAGGTGGCCCGGCGCCTGGGCACCGCCAGCATTCGCACGACGGGGGGCACCGCGGAGGCGCTCGCGGCCGAGTGGCCCGACGCCTGCGACGGCGTCCTCGTCGACGCGCCGTGCTCGAACCTCGGCGTGCTGCGCCGCAACCCCGAGGTGAAGTGGCGGCGGCGGGCGGAGGACATTCCCGCAAGCGCGGCGCGCCAGCGCGCCATCGTCATCGCCGCCGCCACCATGGTCAAGCCCGGCGGCCGTCTCGTCTACGCCACCTGCTCGCTGGAGCCGGAGGAGAACGAGGAGGTGGCGCGCGCGCTCCTCTCCGCGCGTCCGGATTTCCGGCTGGATGCCCCGGCGGACTTTCCGCTGCCGCTCGACGCCGACGGCGTGCTGCGCTGCCGGCCCCACCTGCACGGCACGGACGGCTTCACCGTGGCGCGCTTCCGCCGCTCGTGAGGGATGGGGTATAACGAAGGCGTGATCAAGATCGCGCCCTCGATCCTGTCCGCCGATTTCGCCGCCCTCGCGGATGACATCGCACGCGTCGAAGCGGGCGGCGCCGATCTCCTCCACGTCGACGTCATGGACGGCCGCTTCGTGCCGAACCTCACCATCGGGCCCGTGGTGGTGGGCGCCATCCGCAAGCGCACGCGCCTGCCCCTCGACGTACACCTCATGATCGTGGAGCCGGAGCGCTACGTGCCCGATTTCATCGCTGCCGGCGCCGACATCGTGACCGTGCACGCGGAGGCGTGCCCGCACCTGCAGCGCAACCTGGCGCAGATCCGCGAGCTCGGCGCCAGGGCCGGGGTGGCGCTGAATCCGTCCACGCCGCCCGACGTGCTCGAGTACGTGCTGGACGATCTCGATCTCGTGCTGGTGATGTCCGTCAACCCGGGCTTCGGCGGCCAGGCCTTCATCCCGGGCGCGTTCGCCAAGATCCGTCGGCTGCGCACGATGCTGGAGGCCCGGCCGGTGGAGATCTCGGTGGATGGCGGCGTCAAGGTGGAGCACGTGAAGGTGCTCGCCGAGCACGGCGCCAACGTCCTGGTGGCCGGCTCCGCGATCTTCGGCGCCCCGGACCCCGCCGCCGTCATCGCCCGTATGAAAGCGGCAGGGCGCTGAAAAACGCCCATCTCCGTCGTTGGCTCGTCGCTCGCTCCCT
>CAYQQT010000855.1:0-1614 GCA_964419375.1 uncultured bacterium | reverse complement strand
AGTTATGGCCTACGTCATGGGCGCCTCCACTCGCCGGTCGCACGTCTTTTATTTTTACTTCGCCGAGGTCTGCCCGCCGGCGCTGACGTAAGACTGACACGAGCCGCGGGGCGGACCGAAAGCCCGCGGCGTTGACCACTCCAAGGCCGCGGGTGTTTTCCCGCGGCCTTTTGCATTGAACCGGGTGAACGGGACGAGAACATGATCATCGTACTGAAGCTGCATACGCCGAACGACGAGATCGCGGACGTAGAGCGTCGCATCATCGCGATGGGCTACCGGCCACACACCATCCGCGGTGAGCTGCGCACCGTGATCGGCGCCGTCGGCGACGACCGCGGCAAGGAGCGGCTGCGAGCGCTGGCAGCGCTGGAGTGCGTGGAGTCCGTCACGCCCATCCTGCAGCCGTTCAAGCTCGCCAGCCGTGAAGTGCGCAGCGGCAACAGCACGGTGAGGGTGGGGGACGGCGTCGTCGTGGGCGGCGAGAAGATCGTCGTGATGGCGGGGCCGTGCTCGGTGGAGTCGCGCGAGCAGGTGCTGGAGGTGGCGGGCAAGGTGAAGGCCGCCGGCGCCACCGTGCTGCGCGGCGGCGCCTTCAAGCCGCGCACGTCGCCCTATGCGTTCCAGGGGCTCGAAGAGGAAGGCCTGAAGCTGCTCGACGAGGCGCGGCGCGCGACCGGCCTGCCTGTCATCACGGAAGTGATGGAGCCCGACAAGGTCGACGTGGTCGCCGAGCATTCCGACATATTACAGATCGGCGCGCGCAACGTGCAGAACTTCTCGCTGCTGCGGCGGGTGGCGGAGACGCGCAAGCCCGTGCTGCTCAAGCGCGGCATGTCGACCTCGATCCAGGAGTGGCTGCTGTCCGCGGAGTACGTGCTGGCGGGCGGCAACCCCGACGTCATCCTCTGCGAGCGCGGCATCCGCACCTTCGAGACGGCCACCCGCTTCACGCTCGACCTCAACGCGGTGCCGGTGCTCAAGAAGCTCACGCACCTGCCCGTCGTCGTCGATCCCAGCCACGGCACCGGCCACTGGGAGTACGTGGAATCGATGGCCATGGCCGCCGTGGCCGCCGGCGCCGACGGCCTCCTCATCGAGGTCCACCCCAAGCCCGCCGAAGCCCTGTCCGACGGACCGCAGTCGCTCAAACCCGACCGCTTCGCCGCCCTCATGACCCGCGTAAGAAAGATCGCCCGCGCCGTCGACCGCGACGTTTAGTTGGATGGGGGGCCCCGAGCGGGCCCCCCAAGCGATTTGATTTACATGGGGGACGAGACGCCCCCCAAGCCCCCACGCTCGGCAGCGCCGCGGCGGAGCCGCGACGCTCCTCGATCGTAGGCGGCATCAGCCGCTATAATCTACCCGGCATGGGCCTCTGGGAGTTCCTCCGGCAGTGGCAGGGCAGTCGGCACGCGACGGGCATCACGCTCTCGGTCCTCGTGCATGCCCTTCTGCTGGCCGCGCTGCTCACGAACAACCCGTTCTTTGCCATCGGCAAGCCGCGTATCAAGCCCGGCGACGCGCTCATCGTGGATCTGAAATCCGACCCGTCACCCGCGGCGCCGGGCAACGCGTCGCCGCCGCCCGCGGCGCCGCCTCGGTCACCGGCTC
>CAYQQT010000854.1:0-1619 GCA_964419375.1 uncultured bacterium | reverse complement strand
TGGTGGCCGATTCGGACCGAGGGCGGCTGGGCTCCATCGACACGCCGATGTGCGGTCCTAGTTGAGAGGGAAACGGGTCCCGATAACCCCGAAGCCCGCCCCGCCCGCGCGGACCACGTCGGTGACGTTCGGGCTTCCACGGCGGCGGCGAGTTGATCTAGGAGATCAACTCGCACCGCATCAACTCGCGCGGCTCATGTGGTTGGGCCGTGTTTTTCGTAGCCGCGGTCTTTCATGCAGCGGGTGTAGATGTGTTCGCGCTGCCCGTTTTCGATGACGATGCGTGGGATGTCCACGATGCCGCCGACGATGGGATCGGGGGTGCCGGAGATGTCACGGGATTGGCGCTCGCATTCCATGTCGTCGAAGGTCACCTGCTGCACGGTGAGGGCGGGCCTGGTCCAGTCCGAGGGGTCGTGGATGGTCGTGCATCCCGAGAGCGCGACCACCGCCGCCAGCGCGAGGGCTGCTTTCATCATCCATTCTCCGTGAGATCGACGAGGATCTTCATGACGGGGCCGCCGCCGAGCGCCTGCTCCATGCCTGCCTGCAGCTCTTCCAGTGGAATACGACGGCTCACGAGTGGGCCCACCGGCACGGCGCCGGAGGCGGCGAGGCGAATGGCTTCCTCCCAGTCCGCGCGCGCGTAGAGCCGGCTGCCGTGCATGCTGACCTCGCGCGCGAACATCTGGTAGAGGTTCACCGGCATCGGCTCCGCGTGGATGGCCACGATGCTCACGGTGCCCCACACGCGCACGACGTCGGTGACCGCGCGCACCGCGAGGGGGTTGCCGGTGACCTCGAAGGCCACGTCCACACCGTCGCCGCCCGTCCAGTCGTTGGCAAACTTCACCGGGTCCACGCCGGGGCCGATCGTCTCCAGGCCGAGCGTGTGCAGCAGGTCGATCCGGAATGCGTTCACCTCGGCCACCACCACGCGCGCGCCGTAGTGGCGCGCCACCATCGCGATGAGCGCGCCGATGGGGCCACCGCCGAAGACGAGCACGGCGTCACCCGCCTTGACGCCCGCGCGGCGCACGTCGTGCGTGGCCACCGCGAGGGGCTCGATGAGGGCGGCGTCGTCGTCGTCGAGCGTGTCCGGCACCTTCAGCAGTCGCGCCACCGGCACCGCCCAGAACTCACGCATGCCGCCGTCGACGTCCACGCCGAGCACCTTGAGGCTGTAACACAAGTACGAGGCGCCCATGCGGCACGCGCGACACTCGCCGCAGAACTGCAGCGGCTCGACGACCGCGCGATCGCCGGCGCGAAAGCCGCTGTCCGCCGGCGCCTGCACCACCTCGCCGAACGTCTCGTGACCGATGACGCCGCCGCGGGGCACGCGATGGTCGAGGTGGCCCTGGAAGATGTGCAGATCGGTCCCGCAGATCCCGACCCGCCGCACCCGGAGCAGCGCCTCGCCGCGGCCGGGGGTCGGCACCGGCGCCGTGCCCGTGACGAATCTGCGCCCGCCCTCGTAGAACGCCGCTCGCATGTGCTTGAGTTTACTCGGAGAATAGTGGGCGTGGGGAGGGATTATCGCGCGTCGTTGGCATACCGTTCGCGCGCAGGGCGCTCAAAAATCCTAGGTCGGAATATCGAGGAGCACCACGGCTTTG
>CAYQQT010000853.1:0-1624 GCA_964419375.1 uncultured bacterium | reverse complement strand
GCCAGACGCTGCGCGCGCGCCTGGCCGCGCCCACGCTGGAGGCGGCCGACGGCAAGGCGCACCCGCTCGGCACCGACCACCTCGGCCGCGACGTGCTGTCGCGGACGATCTACGGAGCCCGGGTGTCGTTGCTCATCGGTTTCGCGGCGGTGGCGGTGGGAGGGCTCGTCGGCGCCGGGCTGGGAATCGTCGCCGGCTATCATCGCGGCTGGCTCGATACCGTCATCATGACCGTCGCCGACGCGCAGCTGGCGTTTCCGTTCATCCTGCTCGCCATCGGCATCATCGCGGTGCTCGGCCCGAGCTTCCCGACGCTGGTCGTGGTCATCGGCCTCTCGGGCTGGCCCGGCTACGCGCGCGTGCTGCGCGGCCAGGTGCTGGTGCTGCGCTCGCGCGAGTTCGTGGACGCCATCCACGCCCTCGGCGGCACCGTGGTCCGCATCGTGGCCCGCCACATCGTGCCCAACGTGCTCTCCACCCTCGTCGTCATCGGCACCCTCGAGCTCGCGCGCTCGATCGTGCTGGAGGCCACGCTGTCGTTCCTCGGCCTCGGCATCCAGCCGCCCACGCCGTCGTGGGGCGGCATGGTCCAGGAGGGCCGCGAGTACCTCGACTCCGCCTGGTGGATCGCGACCTTCCCCGGCCTCGTGCTCATGCTCACGTCGGTGGCGGTGAGCCGCACGGGCGACTGGCTGCGCGACCTGCTCGACCCCACCCTCAGAGGCGAGTAGGCCCCGGGCCGCGAGTGCACGATGAGCGCGAAATCGTCTGTCGCGGCCATCGCGCTTGCCGTATAACACCACTCACGCATATCGGGAGCACCGGCGGTCGTAGTGGGGCCGACGAGTAAGGGGGCCAGGGTGAAGAAAGCGTCCCGAAGCATCCATGTCATCATCGCCATCGCGTCCACGGTCGTCACACTCGTCGCCGGGTGCGCTCACGTTCCAACCGCCAACCAGACCGTTGCGGTGCCGGCACCCGCCAGGAACCTCGACCTTCTGGAGGTGGCCATCGATGCCGCGAGGGCCGTCGGCCTCCCTGCCGTGACTAAGCTCGACAAGGCCAATGGCGTGGTCGAGTTCGGATCGTTCGACACGGCGGCGACTGGGTACACCGCGCAGGTCCGGCGGCGCCCGGACGGCCAGCTGGACGTGACGGTCAAGCGTGGATCGGCCGACGTACCGGGTAGCGTCGAAGAGAAGGCCAAGGAGTTCGTGGCTGCCCTGGACGCACGGTTGCGGCAAGGTCCCGCCTACAAGGCAACGCAGCCGCCCTCTCCGAGCCCGACGCCTTCTTCACCTCAAGCGCCGGCACGGCCCCCTGCTGCGACGCCATCTGCGCCGGCACCTCCATCCGCCCCTTCACGGCAGGAGCCGGCACCAGCGCAAAGAAGCCAACCGGTTCTCACTGTCGTCATCACCGTACCGCAAGCGAACCTGCGTGACGCGGGTGACCCGAAGGCAAAGGTCGTCAGAGTATTGCCGAAGAACACCCGTGTCACCGTGTTCGGCAAAGCAAATCAGTGGTACTTGGTGCGGCTCGACGATGGAACGGAAGGATGGGTGGCGGAATCCGTGACATCACCGGTGCGGTGAGTTCAATAGACCATCGGCGCCGTCATGAC
>CAYQQT010000852.1:0-1627 GCA_964419375.1 uncultured bacterium | reverse complement strand
GGCACCTACCGGGACGTGGAGTTCAGTCCCTCGCTCGCCTATGGCGGGCGCTTCGGCCACTACTTCGACAAGGCGCCGTTCGTCGGGCTCGCGGTGGACGTCTTCAACTTCTCATCCGACGTCGCCGGGCAAACGGTCCGTCATGACGGCTGCTTCGTCGCGGGCGGCTGTGGGAGCCGCCGGCACCGGACGAGCAGGATCAGCATCGACGCGATGGCGGTCGCCGCCGATCTGATGCTCCGGCTGCCGCTGATCAAGACCGCCGAGGAGCCGCACGGCGTGCTGCAGCCCTACGTCGCGGTGGGCGCGCCACTCTTCTTCACGCACACGACGACGGACGTCGAGCTGCGCGACGCCGTCCGCCGAGACGCGTCGTTCAAGACCGACCTCGACACGCAATCCTTCCTCATCGGCCTCTCCGCCCGGTGGTGAACCCGGGCGGCGCCGGCCGTGGTCACAGGTTGTACAGGCGCGCGCAGTTGTCCCAGAGGATCTTGCGCTTGCTCTCGTCGCTCACGCCCGGCAGCCCCAGGAAGGTGTCGATCGCGTTCGGATAGGCGGAGTCGTCGTGGGGCCAGTCGCTCGAGATGACGATGTTGTCGTCGCCCATGGCGGGAATGGCGTGGCGGATGACCTCCTCGTCGGGATCGACCGACACCCAGCACTGCCGCCGGAAGTACTCGCTGGGGCGCATCGAGAGCGGGACGCGCTCGTCGTCGCCGAACTTCTCCACGCGCTCGTCGAGGGTCCACAGCCACCACGGCACCCAGCTCGCGCTGCCTTCCAGGAACGCCGCGCGCAGTCCCGGAAAGCGCTCCAGCACGCCGCCCGTGATCACGCTGCCGAGCGCCAGCATCATCTCCAGCGGGTGCGCGGAGGCGTGCGCGAGGGCGAAGTTGTCCATGAAGCGCCGGCCCAGGTGCTCCTGGTACGCCATCTGGATGCCGTGGAACGCCACCGGCACGCCGAGGCGCTCCGCCTCCGCCCAGAAGGGATCGTAGAGCGCGTCATACCACGCGCGGCCATTCACCGGGTGATTGGAGAGCACGAGCGTCACTGCCCCCTGCTCGCGCACGGCGTGCCGGGCCTCCTCCACCGCCCGCGCCACGTCGTGCATCGGCATCACGGCGGCGGGCTTCAGGCGCGCGCGATCGATGTCGCAGAAATCGGAGAGCCACGTGTTGAAGCCGCGGCACACGGCGGCCGACAGCTCGGGGTCGAGGCCGTCGATGCCGATGACGTGCGAGCCCATCGTGCGGAAGACGATGGCCACGTCGATGCCTTCGCGGTCCATCGCCTGCAGCATCGAGCGAGGGTCGTTGCCCTTGAGGTCTTCCTTCGGATCGCGGTAGCGGCCGGTGGCAATGTGCCGCGCGCGAGCTTTCTGCCGGCGAATGACCCCCAGCCGTCGCCGCTCCGGCCGGTCGAAGAAGGCCGGAAAGACCTTGCCCTCGAACTGCCAGCCCTCCATCTCCGAGCCCGCGATGGGCTCGAAGCGCGGCGCGCGGTCCCGGAAGCGCGGGTCGATGTGCTTCAGCCACAGGTCGTGCGGCTCCACGACGTGGATGTCACTGTCCATCACGCGAAGGCTGCCCTTGGCCATGCCCTGATCCTCCTCGCAAGCGAC
>CAYQQT010000851.1:0-1628 GCA_964419375.1 uncultured bacterium | reverse complement strand
GGAGGCGGGCTCCCTACGGGGCTACCGGGTTGCCTTCCGCCGGGCCCGGCCGCCGAGCCGGCGGGGTCGCGCTTGCGGGTGCGACGCCGGCGGGCTTCGCGCTCTTCTTTCAGAACTACTCGACGTTTCTCGCGCAGCCGGGCATCTACCTCGGAGGATCTGTTGGTCAAGCCCGAGTGGCGTGGGCACGGGTTCGGGCGAGAGCTCCTGACGCATCTGGCGAAGCTCGCGGTCGCGCGCGGCTGCGCGGCCGCTTCGAGTGGTCGGTCCTCGACTGGAACGAGCCGGCGATTGGCTTCTACAAGAAGCTCGGCGCTGTCCCGATGGGTGACTGGACGATCTTTCGCGTGACGGGCGACGCGCTGCAGAGGCTGGGGAGCGATGAATGACGCTCGGCAGCACCTCGAGCTCGTGCGGACCGTTCCGGCGCGGCACCGCGGCCCGTTTCGCCTCCTGTTCAAGGATCCGGACCGCGAGGCGCCAACCGCTCCGTGCGTTGAGCGCGAAGGTCCTCGCGTCGATCAAGAAGATCGATCACCGCACCTATCACGCGCCGTCGCCGTGGCATGCCGCGGCGTGGCTCCTCGACGTGACCGCGCTCATGGCGCAGATGGCGGTCAAGGACGCGGACACGGGCCCCGTCGTGCCGCTACACCCACAATTCGGCGCGCCCGTCTTCCGCGGGCAGCGGAATCCTGACTGGGGACTCGGCGCCAGCATCTGGCGCCCGCCCCGCCGGCCGCTCGATTTCCTCGAACTCGAGCTGTTCATTGACGCCGTCTCCAGGCTCTTCGCATACGAAGAGAACCGGATGAATACACGTGCACATGGCCGCCGCGCAGCACTACGGGATGCTGACGCCGCTGCTGGACTTCACCGTCGATCCGCGTGTGGCGGTGTTTCGCCTGCGGCGGCGAGACGCCGCACCGCGATGAGCAGGTCGTGGTGTACGCCATGTCGCTGAACGCGCTCAACGACATCGGCGACGCCATCGTGCTTCCGCCGCCCGCCCTGCGTGAAACGGCTCTACGCGCAGCGCGGGCTGTTCTTCAACAACTCCGCCCCGGGCGGGATGGAGATCGGCGGGATGTGTGTGCGCGCGTGCTGTTCCCGGCCGATCCGGAGTACGGGCCGTCGCTTTTTCTGCCCGGCGCGCCGGCGTTGCTTCCGCCAGACCCACCTGTTCGTCTTCTACTTCGCGATCATCTCGGCCATCACGCCGCCCGTGTGCGCCGCCGTGTACGTGGCGGCCGCCATTGCGCGGGCGAACTGGGTGCGCACGGGCTTCATCGCCACCAAGCTCGGGCTCGCCGGCTTCATCGCGCCGTACATTCGCCCGCGCTGCTGCTGCAGGGGCTGTGGTGGGAGGTGACGTGGGCGACGATCACGGCCTCCGTGGGCGTGATCGCCCTCGCCGCGGGGTCGATGGGCTACTTCGTGCACCCGGCCACGCTACCCGAGCGCGCGGCCCTCATCGCCGCCGCCCTGCTGCTCATCAAGCCGGGCCTCTACACCGACGCCGCCGGCGTCGTGCTGCTGGTCGCCGTAACCGTACTCCAGCGACGGCGGTGGTCGCTCGTGAATAATCGGGATCACGCGCCGGGCAGGACGCCGGGGACCTCGCAGAT
>CAYQQT010000850.1:0-1631 GCA_964419375.1 uncultured bacterium | reverse complement strand
CGCAGCGAGGCGCCTGCAGCCGAATCACCGCCAACCCGGGCGATCAAAAGGGCCCAGATGCTAGGCGCCGACGAAGAGAGGAGTGAGGCGTAGCCCGGCTACGCCGCAGCGACGAACGAGGAGGCAACGACGCAGATGGGTCCTTTTCATCGCCCGAAAATCACGCTGATCAGCAATCACGAGATGTCGACGCCTAGCACGACCGACGCCAACCTCCCCAACCCAAAACTAATCGCCCCACTCGCCACCGCCAACGCCGCCACCTCAAGCCCCGACCTCACCCGTCCGACGCCCGCCACCGTCCCCTTCACCACACCGACGCAAAACAACGCCGCCACCGACAACCCCGCCGACACCGCCAACCCCGTCAACGCCGCCCCAAACGCAAACGGCACAATCGGCACCGCCGCCGCCACCCCAAACGAAATCCCCATCACGAAAGCATCCCTCACCGGCGTGCCCAACCGCTGCGGCGCCAGCCCCAGCTCAAACACGGCGAGCGTGGCCAACATCAGATCCGGGTGACGTGCGATCCGCCGCGCGACGTCCACCGCATCGGGGCGCGACATGCCGCGGCCCACGAGGGCGGCGATCAGCTCGGCGACCTCCTCGCCCGGGTGGTCGCGGATCTCGCGGCGCTCGCGGTCGAGCTCGGCGTCGTGGAGCTGGCGCTGCGCGCGCGATGCGAGAAAGGTGCCGATCGACATCGACAGCACGCCCGCCACCGCGGACACGGCGCCACCGAGGATGATGACGAGATGGCTGACACCGGCCGCCGCCAGCCCCGCCACCACCGCAAACGTCGAGACGAGCCCGTCCTGGGCGCCGAACACCACTTCGCGGATGGATGACAAACGCCCGATGCGCTCCGGCTCCGAATGCAGCTCGGACACGCCGCGGTTGTCCGAGCGCCGCACCGCTCCCGCCGTGAGGTCGCCGCCGTGGTGCGGAGCGGCGGACGGCGACGCGGCGATGGGTGTGGGCATGGGCACGGACGGTGGTGTGCGATCGAAGACGGCGAGCGCCTCGCGGAACATGTCGCGATGATGGCGCTCGCGATCGAGCGCCACTTTGAACGAGGCGGCGGCATCGGGCCGGCCTTCCTCTTCGGCCTCGCGAATCATCCGCGGCAGCGTCACGTCGATCTCCTGCGCCTCGCCGGTGGCGGCCGTCTGGAGATTCTCGCGCGTGGAGCCAATGGCGCCCATCGTCCGCAGATGGTTGAGCGCGTGGATCGTCTCTGCGCCCGCCGCCTCGAAGAAGAGCTGCGCGATCTCGGGCCGCCCTTCGTTGAGCGCCTGGATGCCGTAGGCGAGGTAGCGCCGGTTGGCGTCGGCCTCGCCCGCGAGCGCCACTTGAAGGTTCGCAACGGTTTTGCTCGTCGTCTGCGCCATCGGCGACATTGTAGCCCTTACTGTTGCGGGTGCTGGCACTCAGGTTGCTCCACTCACGGCTGTGATCGTCACCATCACGACTATTGAAGGAGCTGCATACATGAAGAAGCTCATCAGCGTGTTCATTCTCAGTGCCGGCCTGTTCGTCTTTGTCGGCGACGTGCTGGCGCACGGTAGCGGCGGGTCGGGCAGCGGCGGCGGGTCGGGCGCAGGGTCCGGCTCCGGCGGCGGCAGCGG
>CAYQQT010000849.1:0-1632 GCA_964419375.1 uncultured bacterium | reverse complement strand
TGTGGGTGGCGATGCGGTCGAGGAACCAGCGGTCGTGGCTGATGACCACCGCGCATCCCGCGAAGGCGAGCAGTCCGTCCTCGAGGGCACGGAGCGTGTCGACGTCGAGGTCGTTCGTCGGCTCGTCGAGCAGCAAGAGGTTGCCGCCCGCCCTCAGCGTCTTGGCGAGATGCAGGCGGTTGCGCTCGCCGCCCGACAGCTCGCTCACGCGCTTCTGCTGGTCACTGCCCTTGAAGTTGAACGAGGCCACGTACGCGCGCGACTGCATCGTGCGCGGGCCCAGCGCGATGGTGTCGGAGCCCTCCGAGATCTCTTCCCACACCGTGCGCGAGCCCACCAGCGAGTCGCGGCTCTGATCCACGTAGGCGGGCACCACGCTCTCGCCGACGCGCAGGCTGCCACCGTCGGGCTTCTCCTGCCCCACGATCATCCGGAACAGCGTCGTCTTGCCCGCGCCGTTGGGCCCGATCACACCCACGATGCCGCCCCGCGGCAGCTTGAACGAGAGGTCGTCGATGAGCACGCGGTCGCCGTACGCCTTGCTCAGGTGGTCGGCCTCCACCACCATGTCGCCGAGGCGCGGCCCGTTGGGAATCTGGATCTCGAGCGCGGCGGCGCGCTTCTCCACCGATTCGCTGAGCATGGCGTCGTACGCCTGCAGGCGCGCCTTGCTCTTGGCCTGGCGGGCGCGGGGCGACATGCGCACCCACTCCAGCTCGCGCGCCAGCGTCCGCTCGCGCGCGGCGTCCGCCTTCTCCTCCTGCGCGAGGCGCTGCTGCTTCTGCTCGAGCCACGACGTGTAGTTGCCCTCCCACGGAATGCCGGCGCCGCGGTCGAGCTCGAGGATCCAGCCCGCCACGTTGTCGAGGAAGTAGCGGTCGTGAGTGATGGCGACCACCGTACCCGGGTACTCCTTGAGGAAGCGCTCGAGCCACGCCACCGATTCGGCGTCGAGGTGGTTCGTGGGCTCGTCGAGCAGCAGCATGTCGGGGCGCGAGAGCAGCAGCCGGCACAGCGCCACGCGACGGCGCTCGCCGCCCGAGAGCGTGCTCACCTGCGTGTCACCGGGCGGTACGCGCAGGGCGTCCATCGCCATGTCCACCGTGTGGTCGAGGTCCCAGGCGTTCACGGCGTCGATCATGTCTTGTAATCGTCCCTGTTCCTCGAGCAGCTTCTCCATCTCGGCGGGCTTGAGGTCCTCGCCGAGGCGCGCGCTCACCGTCTCGAAGCGTGTGAGCACCGCGCGCGTCTCCGCCACGCCTTCCTCCACGTTGCCGCGCACGTCCTTGCTTGCGTCGAGCTGCGGCTCCTGCGGCAGGTGGCCGATGCGCAGCCGCTCCGCCGGACGCGCCTCTCCCATGAAGTCGTCGTCGACGCCGGCCATGATCCGCAGCAGCGTCGACTTGCCCGCGCCATTGGCGCCCAGCACACCGATCTTGGCGCCCGGATAGAACGACAGATAGATGCCACGCAGGATCTCCCGCTTGGGCGGGACGACCTTGCGCAGATCCTTCATCACGAACACGTATTCGCCTGCCATCAGACCAGTATCGCACCCGTGAGAAGGCGAACCGCGTATGTGTGTTGGATCCGGGGGGCTTGGGGGCCCGTCGAGGCCCCCATGTAAATCAA
>CAYQQT010000848.1:0-1648 GCA_964419375.1 uncultured bacterium | reverse complement strand
CGGCCAGGCGCGGCGCGCTCACCGTCCCCGGCGCCAGCGCGCTCGCCGACAGCACGCGGACGGCGAGCGCGGCATCCTCCACCGAGCGCACGAGCACGCCCACGTGATCGAGCGACCATGCGAGGGGCACGACGTCCTCCGTGGAGATGAGCCCGTGCGTCGGCTTGAAGCCGACGATCCCGCAGTACGCGGCGGGACGCAGCACGGAGCCGACCGTCTGCGAGCCGAGCGCGAGCGGGATCATCCGCGCCGCCACCGCCGCCGCCGAGCCGGCGGACGAGCCGCCCGGCGTGTGGCCGCGATTCCACGGGTTGTGGGTGGGCGCCGGATCGCGGTACGCGAACTCCGTGGTGGCGGTCTTGCCGAGGATGACGGCGCCCGCTGCGCGCAGGAGGGCCACGGCGGTTGCGTCGCGCTTCGGGCGCGTGTGGAAGTGCGGCCGCGCGCCCGCCGTCGTGGGCATGCCGGCCACGTGAAAGATGTCCTTCACGCCCACCGGCACCCCGTGCAACGGCCCCAGCGAACGTCCCGCGCGCACGTCGTCGTCCCGCTCGCGCGCGGCCGCGAGCGCGCCCTGCTCGTCGAGGTGCACCCACGCCTTCAGCCCGCCCTCGAGGGCGCGGATGCGCGCGAGCGAGGCGTCCACGAGGGCGAGGGAGGAGATGACACCCTCCCGCACCGCGCGCGCCCCGTCGGCGACCCCGAGGGCCGTGGGCTCAGCGGAGGGCATCGAGCACCTCGGCCACGACCTCGAAGCGACCGAAGGACGGCATCAGGTAGGCGCCCGCGTAGCGCCCGCGCACCTCGTCCACCAGGCGCTGCGCCATCTCGATGCCGGTGCGCAGGGCCTGGTCGCCCGCGTCACGCAGGCGCGCGCGCACCTCGTCCGGAATGGTGATGCCGGGCACCTCGTTATGGAGGAATTCCGCGTGACGGAAGCTGTGCAGGGGCATGATGCCGACGAGCACGGGCACGGGCGAGCCGCCCGCGCGCTCGAGGAAGCGGTCGAGCAGCGCGAGGTCGTACACGGGCTGCGTCTGCAGCCAGCGCGCCCCCGCCTCCACCTTGCGGCGCATCCGCTCGATCTCGCGCTCCACGTCCTCCGCGGCCGGATCGAGGGCGGCGCCCACGCAGAACGCCGTGGGCTCGCCGATGCCGTTGCCGGTGGCGTCGAGGCCCTCGTTCATGCGGCGCAGAACCTCGATGAGGCCGACGCCGTCCACGTCGAAGACGGCGGTCGCGTTCGCATAGTCGCCCGTGCGCGGCGGGTCGCCGGTCATGGCGAGGATGTTCCGGATGTCGAGGGCGTGGGCGCCGAGCAGATCGGCCTGGATGCCCATGAGATTCCGGTCGCGGCAGGTGAAGTGCATGTTCACGTCGAGGCCGGTGCCGTCGCGCACGAGGAGCGCGGTGGCCAGCACGGACATGCGGATACGCCCGAGCGAGCCGTCGTTGATGTCGACGATCTCGACGCCCTTGTCCCGGAGCAGCTTCGCGCCCTGCACGAGCTTGTCCACGGTGTGGCCGCGCGGCGGATCCAGCTCCACCGTCACCACGAAGTCGCCCGCCTCCAGCTTGCGCTGCAGGAGCGTCGGCTCCCTCGCGCGCGCGAGGCCCGGCGTTTCCGGAACGGCGGCGCGCGCGACGG
>CAYQQT010000847.1:0-1649 GCA_964419375.1 uncultured bacterium | reverse complement strand
TCGCCGATGGTGCCGCGCTTCGCGCTGATCGCGGACGACGTCGCGATCCGCTGAGCCCGCCGGCGCGGCGCGAACGGGGGCGGATGCTATCATCCGCCCCATGTTCGTCGTCGGGATCGGAGGCTAGCAACTCCAAACGCCCTTTCAAGCGACCGCGTGCCCGGGAAGGAGATCCGCATGGCGATCACGACGCAGCGAACGGACGACGGAGTGCCGACCATCGCGTGCCCGTACTTGCGGGCGGCGAGGTGACGTGGTTCTGCACCAACGGCGGCCACCATCGCTGCCCGACGTACGGCACCTCGCGACTGACCGCGAGGGGTCGCTCTGAGCGAGCGGGGCAGCGCCGCCCCGCGGTGCCCCGCCGCCGCCCCACCGGCGGAGGGCGACTGAGACGTTTGTCTCATGACGGTCCCGCTCCAAGGCGCGAAACCCCCAATCCCCGGCTGGCCCCGTTCTCGCAGGGACGGCGCCCGGGAGGAGCCGACGATGGCGAACGAGACGCTGACGGTCCTGGACAACCGTACCGGGAAGTCGTACGAGATCAAGATCGCCGACGGCGCCATTCGCGCCATGGACCTGCGCCAGATCCGGACGGGGCCGGATGATTTCGGCCTCCTGACGTACGATCCGGCCTTCATGAACACGGCGTCCACCCGCAGCACCATCACGTTCATCGACGGCGACCGGGGGATCCTCGAGTACCGCGGCTACCCGATCGAGCAGCTGGCCGAGCAGTCGACGTTCCTCGAGGTCGCCTACCTCCTCGTCCGCGGCGAGCTGCCCAACGCGAAGGAGCTCGAGGACTGGACGTGGCAGATCACCCACCACACCTGGGTGCACGAGAACGTCAAGAAGTTCATGGACGGCTTCCACCACGACGCGCACCCGATGAGCATGCTCATCTCGGCCGTCGCCGCCCTCAGCACCTTCTACCCCGACGCCCGGGTGAATCACGACCCCGGCCACCGGGACCTCCAGATCTACCGGCTCATCGCCAAGGTACCGACGCTGGCCGCCTTCGCCTTCCGGCACACGCTGGGGCGGCCGTACGTGTACCCGGACAACGATCTCTCGTACCCCGGCAACTTCCTGAGCATGCTGTACAAGATGACGGAGCTGAAGTACAAGCCCGAGCCCGCGCTCGAGCGCGCGCTCGAGGTCCTGTTCATCCTGCACGCGGACCACGAGCAGAACTGCTCGACCAACGCCATGCGGAGCGTCGGCTCGTCCGGCGTCGATCCGTACTCGGCCGTCGCCGCGGCGGCGGCGGCACTCTACGGGCCCCTCCACGGCGGCGCCAACGAGGCGGTGCTCCGCATGCTGCGCTCCATCGGCTCCATCGGGCGCATCAACGATTTCGTCAAGCAGGTGAAGGCCGGCGAGGCGAAGCTCATGGGCTTCGGCCACCGCGTCTACAAGAACTACGATCCGCGGGCCCGCATCATCAAGCGCATTGCCGACGAGGTCTTCGCGGCGACGCGGCCGAGCCCGCTCCTCGCCCTCGCCCTCGAGCTCGAGCGCATCGCCCTCGAGGACGAGTACTTCGTGAGCCGCAAGCTGTACCCGAACGTCGACTTCTACTCGGGGCTCATCTACGAGGCGATGGGGCTGCCCGTGGAGATGTTCCCGGTGCTCTTCGCCATCCC
>CAYQQT010000846.1:0-1657 GCA_964419375.1 uncultured bacterium | reverse complement strand
CCGGGGCGTTGCCGAGCGTGGGGGGATTGGGGGCCCGTCGAGGCCCCCATCTAAATCAATCGCGCTGCAGAGCGTAAGGGCGGCTATCGAGGAGCGCCCCGGCTTCGCCGGGGCGCTGCCGAGCGCAAGGGGGGCTTGGGGGCCCCGCTCGGGGCCCCCCATCTATTCTAGGCGCCCCCATCTAATTGAGGCGGCCGCGGAGCGAGTGCAGGGCTTTCGCGAGCGAGACGTCGCGGGGCGCGAACTTCACGGCGGCCTCGAACTCCCGCAGCGCCTCCCACCAGCGGTTGCGCTTCATGTGGATGCGCGCCAGGTTCATGTGCGGGAACTGCCGCGGCTCGTAGCGCCGGGCGTGCTTGGCCTTCTCCAGCCACGCCACCGCCTCGTCGAGCTTGCCCTGCTGCATCAGGTAGACGCCGATGTCGTTGTAGGGGTTGCCGAAGTCGGGGTCGATCTCGATGGCCCGCAGGCACTCCTGCGTCGCCTCCTCGAGCTTTCCCTGGAAGCTGAAGGTCCAACCTAAAAACGTGTGCGCCTCCGCGGTGGGACAGGTGTCGATCGACTCGCGGTACATCTCGATGGCGCGCTCCAGCTCACCCGCCATCTGGTGGCGATACGCCTCATGCCACAGGTCCGTGGCGCGCGACAGGTCTCCCGGGCTCACAGCGCGGGCCGGCGACCCGCCCACGGATGGGCCGCCTCGAAAGCCGCCGCCACCCGCAGCACCGTGGCGTCGGCGTAGCGCCGGCCGACGATCTGCAGCCCCACCGGCAAGCCCTCGGCCGTCCAGCCGCAGGGGATGGAGATCGCGGGCTGCCCCGTGATGGCGAAGGGGAACGTGAAGGGAAACCACGCCACGGGCGAGGTGACGTCGCGACCCGCGATACGCGTGGGGTACTGCGTGTCGATGGAAAAGGGCGCCACCGCCGTCACCGGCGTGAGGAGCACGTCGTAGCGCTCGAAGAATCGCTGCACGGTGAGCCACAGCTGCGTGCGCTCCTGCTGCGCGCGCTCGAAGGCCACCGCCTCCACGCCGTTGCTGCGCTCGATCCGCTGCACGAGGATGGGATCCATCTCCGCGCGCCACTGCGGCAGCATCGCGCCGAAGTTGGCCGCGCGCATGGGCGCCACGAGATCCATGAACAGCCGCTCCGCGTCGCCGAAGCCCGGCTGCGCCTCGTCCACCGTGCAGCCGAGCGCCTCGAAGCGCCGCGCCGCCGCCGCGCACACCGTCCGGATCTCGGGCTCCACCGGCGCGTAGCCGAGATCGGGCGTCCACGCCACGCGCAGGCCGGCGATCGCGCCCTGGGCGGCGTGGGCGAACTCGGTGCCGGCATCGGGCAGCGAGATGGGATCGCGATCGTCGGGGCCCGCCAGCACGCTCAGCAGCAAGGCGGCATCGCGCACGGTGCGCGCCATCGGCCCCACCACGGAAAAGGACGTCCACCCGTTCTTTGTCGGATACCGCGCCACGCGACCCAGGCTGGGCTTGAGCCCGACCACGCCGCAGCAGGCGGCGGGCACGCGGATCGATCCCGCGAGGTCGCTGCCCTCCGCGAGCGGCCCCAGGCCGGCCGTTACCGCCAGCACCAGCAGGTGGGCCTCGAGGCGCTGGGCAGCGACGACCCCGATCTCGACGTCGAGGTCATCTCGCTCC
>CAYQQT010000845.1:0-1658 GCA_964419375.1 uncultured bacterium | reverse complement strand
GGGCGATGACGACGCGGCAATCGTACCGGTGGCCGGCCCGCGCCCGCTGTGGCTGCTCGAGCCTGCGCGCCGCCTCGGCGAGGGTGACTTCGTGCTGCTCGCGGGGCCCGAGCGCATCGAGTCGGGCTGGTGGGACGGGGAGGACGTGGTGCGCGACTACTTCATCGCCGCGCGGGGCCCGTCCCTGGCATGGATCTATCGCGCGCGTGAGGGCTGGTTCCTGCATGGACTGTTTGCCTGAGTACGCAGAGCTGCACTGCCTGTCGAATTTTTCCTTCCTGCGCGGCGCCTCGCATGCCGAGGAACTGGTCGAGCGCGCGGCGGCGCTCGGCTACTCTGCGCTGGCGCTCACCGACGAGTGCTCGCTCGCGGGCGCGGTGCGGGCGCACGTCGCGGCCAGGGAGCGCCGATTCAAGCTGATCCTCGGCAGCGAGCTGGAACTCGAGGACGGCATGCGGCTGGTCCTGCTGGCGACCGACCGTCGTTCCTACGGCGCGCTTTCCACGCTGATCACGGCGGGGCGGCGGCGCGGGAGGAAGGGAACGTATTGCCTCGCGCGGGCCGACCTCGAGGCCGGTGCCGCGAGCGGCCTGTTGGCGCTGCTGCTGAGGGGAGACGGGCACTGGCTCGCCGGGCACTTTCCGGGACGGGCCTGGATCGCGGCCGAGCTGCACTGCGGGGCGAACGATCGCGCCAGGCTCGAATCCCTGCGCGAGCTCTCGCGGGCCTGCGGCCTGCCCCTGGTTGCGGCAGGCGACGTGCACATGCACCTGCGCTCGCGACGATCGTTGCAGGACACGCTCACCGCGATCCGGCTCGGCACGCCGCTGGAGCGCTGCGGCCGCGCGCTTTACCCGAACGCCGAGCGGCATCTGCGCGCGCGGCTGCGCCTGGCGCAGCTTTACCCGCCCGAGCTGCTCGCCGAGACCCTGGCCATCGCCGAACGTTGTGCCTTCTCTCTCGACGAGTTGCGTTACGAGTATCCCGAGGAGCTGGTGCCGCCGGGCGAAACGCCGGCGGGCTGGCTGGGCAAGCTCACCGGGGAAGGCCTTGCCTGGCGCTTCCCGTCCGCGGTGCCGCAGAGGGTGCGCGCCCTGGTCGAGTACGAGCTCAAGCTCATCGCCGAGCTGCGCTACGAGGCGTTCTTCCTCACCGTGCACGACATCGTGCGCTACGCGCGCTCGCGCGGCATCCTTTGCCAGGGCCGCGGCTCAGCCGCGAATTCGGCGGTGTGCTACGCGCTCGGCATCACCGAGGTGGACCCGGGGCGCATGTCGACGCTGTTCGAGCGCTTCGTGTCCAGGGAGAGGAACGAGCCGCCCGACATCGACGTGGACTTCGAGCACCAGCGGCGCGAGGAGGTGATCCAGTACATCTACGGAAAATACGGTCGCGAGCGCGCCGCGCTCGCCGCGACCGTGATCTGCTACCGCCCGCGCAGCGCCGTGCGCGACCTGGGCAAGGCGCTGGGATTGGCTCCGGAGCAGATCGAACGCGTGGCCAGGTCGCTCTCCTGGTGGGACGGCAGCCGGGCGTTGCCGGCGCGGCTCGCCGATGCCGGCCTCGACCCGGGGAGCCCGGTGCTGCAGCGGCTGCTGCTGTTGGCCGGGGCACTGGTCGGTTTTCCGCGCCATCTCTCGCAGCACGTCGGCGGTTTC
>CAYQQT010000844.1:0-1659 GCA_964419375.1 uncultured bacterium | reverse complement strand
GGCCAGGCCCTGGTACGCCTCGAAGAGCCGGGTGGGGTCGCGTACGAGCCCGAAGGCCGCCATCGCCTGCTCGGGCCGCGGCGCCATGTAGCCGGCGAGCAGCCACGCCGTCGAGGAGCCGGTCTCCCGCACGTTGCGCTCCAGATCGGCGAGGACGCCCGGCACACGCGCGGGGTCGCTGCGGGCGCGGGCGATCCCGGCGGCGCCGTTGGCGGGCCGCACGTGACGGTACTCGTCCCGCGCGATGACGTCGGCGTGGCGGCTGCCGCGCCGCAGGTAGACGAGGGCGACGTCATCCCAGTAGACGAGCGCCCACGCCGGCGACGCCAGGCCCGCATCGGCGTCGGCGCCGATGACGTCTTCGACGCGGTCGCCGCTGTAGCTCGGATAGTCGACGACGGCGACGTCGATGCCGTAGGCGGCCTGCAGCCGGTCGATGTGCTGCGGGTACACGCGCGCGAAGTGGATCTCCTCCAGCAGCTCCGGCGCCACGTGCCCCCGCCCGTCCACGATCGCCGCGCGCCGCGGGAAGTCGCGCCATGCGATGTAGCCGCCCCAGTGGAACGAGTTGAAGAGACGCCCCTCGATCCCCCTGCGGTCGAGGTAGGCGAGCGCGCCTTCCGGCACGTAGCGCGCGTTGATGCCGAGGCCCGTGACCTTGCGCACGTCGTCGAAGGGGCCCACGTGAAGCACGGCGAGGAGGACGGCCACGGTGGCCGCCGACGCCGCCGCCGACGCCCCCGCCTGCCACAGCCTCGCCGCCCACGCGCCCGGGCAGCGGTCCGCGATCGCGTTCACGTGACGCGCGAGGATGGGCACGGCCACGATGGCGAGGAGGAACACGAACCGGATGGCCGACAGCCCCAGGCTGATGAACGGCAGCACGAGCGCGATGGCGAGGATGGGCACCCGGCGCGTCAGGACTCCGTAGGCAGCAAAGGTCACGCCGAGGAGCGCCACGATGACGAAGGGAGCTGGCGACGTCGCCAGCCGCGGGGCCTGCAGCTCGAACACCTCCTGCCGGAACCACGGCATGTCGGTCGCGATCCGGAAGGGCAGCAGCAGCGCATCCCACGTGTGCGGGTTGACGGCCGCTGCCGCCACCACGCCCGCGAGCGCCGCGGCCACAGTCGCGAGCTGCCGCCACGACGGCGCCGTCGGGACGGGCGGCCGGCGCCACCTCTCCCACAGTCGCAGCAGCAGGCCGCCGCCGAGCACGGCGGCGAAAGGGACGATGCCGACGATCGCGCTGGGATGGGTGTTCGCCCAGAGCACCTGGACGAGGGGCAGCGCGTAGAGGTAGCGGCGACCCGCGGCGAGGTACGCGTTGAGCGCGTAGATCGTGAAGGCGAGGAAGACCATCAGCGTGATGTCGGGGCGCTCCACGAAACGGTGACGCACGACGAGCAGCGCGCCGAGCAGCACCGCGAGGCGCACGGCGAGATGGCGGGGCGTCTGCGGCGCAGGGTCCCCTTCGTCGCGTGAGTCCTTCCATAGGATAAAGAAGGCGAGGGCGACGATGAGGGTCTTGAGCAGGATCACACCCGTGATACCGGACACGGCATAGGCGAGATAGAGCGCCACGCCGAACAGCCACTCGGGGTTGTAGTAGTGCGAGGCGAGGCTGGGGAACGACAGCGTCTCGTGGGTAGGAAAGCC
>CAYQQT010000843.1:0-1663 GCA_964419375.1 uncultured bacterium | reverse complement strand
GGCCGGAGATCGTGGCCGCGCGCGCGGGCTCGGGGCCGGTGGCGCCGTGAAGGCGAGCGCCATCATCTACCTCGAGGACGTCACCGTCAGCTACGACGGCTTCCGGGCGCTGAATCGGCTGAACTTCTACATGGACCGGCGCGAGCTGCGCGTCGTGATCGGTCCCAACGGCGCCGGCAAGACCACGCTGCTCGACGTCATCTCGGGCCGCGTCAAGCCCGACGGCGGCCGCGTGATCTTCGGCCATCACACGGATCTCCTCGGCCTCGCGGAGAACGAGATCGCCACCCTCGGCATCGGCCGGAAGTTCCAGACGCCGTCGGTCTTCGTGAATCTCACGGTGGAGGAGAACGTCGAGCTGTCGCTGCGGCGCGCGAGCAAGGGCGTCCTCGCCACCCTGCTGCGCGCGGACGCGGCCCCTGCGCGCGACCGCATCGCGACCACGCTGCAGACGGTGGCGCTGGAGGGCAAGGCGCGCGCGAAGGCGGGGGCGCTCTCGCACGGCGAAAAGCAGTGGCTGGAGATCGGCATGGTCATCGCGCAGGACCCGGAGCTGCTGCTCGTGGACGAGCCGGTGGCCGGCATGACGGACGAGGAGACGGCGCGCACGGGCGAGCTGCTGCAGGCCATCGCCGCCGACCGCTCCGTGCTCGTCATCGAGCACGACATGGAGTTCGTGCGCCAGCTCGCCCGCCGCGTCACCGTGCTCCACCAGGGCTCGGTCCTGTGCGAAGGCTCGGTGGAGCAGGTGCAGGCGGACCCGCGCGTGCTGGAGGTCTATCTCGGACGGCGCAAGGAGACGGCCGATGCTGCTCGTTGAGCGGCTCGACGCGGCCTACGGCGAGTCCCAGGTGCTGTGGGGCGCCGGGCTCGAGGTCGCCCGCGGCGAGGTCGTCTGCCTGATGGGGCGCAACGGCGTGGGCAAGACCACGCTGCTCAAGACCGTGATGGGGCTCATGCCGTCCCGCGGCGGCCGGGTGGTGTTCGACGGCGCGGATGTCACCCGCTGGCCCCCCCACCGGCGCGCGCGCGCCGGCATCGGCTACGTGCCGCAGGGCCGCGAGATCTTTCCCCACCTCACCGTCGAGGAGAATCTCAGGATGTCGCTGCTCGGCTGCGGGCGGGCGCGTGACGTCGGCCAGGCGCTGGACGTCTTTCCCGCGCTGCGGCCGCTGCTCGCGCGCAAGGGCGGCGTGCTCTCGGGAGGCGAGCAGCAGATGCTCGCCATCGGGCGCGCGCTCCTCACGCGTCCCTCGCTGCTGATGCTCGACGAGCCCACGGAAGGCATCCAGCCCTCGATCATCCTCGAGATCGAGGAGGCCATCCGGCGCATCAAGACGGAGATGGGGATGGCGGTGCTGCTCGTCGAGCAGTACCTCGACTTTGCCGAGCGGCTGGCGGACTCCTACGTCATCATGGCAAAGGGCGCGGTGGTCGCTGCGGGCATCACGCGCGATCTACGGCCGGAGATGGTTCGGCAGCATCTGGCAGTCTAGGACGGCGTGCGTTCGGCGGGGCGGGTTGGGCTTCGGGGTGCGAGGACCACGTGGATGGTGGCCGCATCGGACCGAGGGTGGCTGGGCTCCATCGACGCGCCTTGTCCGGTCATGGTGAGTGGGAAACGGGTCCCTGTACCCCGAAGGCCAACCCGCCCCGCCGAACG
>CAYQQT010000842.1:0-1663 GCA_964419375.1 uncultured bacterium | reverse complement strand
GGGCCATGTCCGACAAAGAGGAGCTCGACGAGATCCGCCAGGCGCAGCATGCGTGGGAGGACCGTCAGGCGAAGGTGCTGGCCGGACGGGTGCCCGATCCGCGGGGCCGTGACGGCATCGCGGTCGTTGCGGGCGGCGTGTACACGCCCGCGCAGATGCCCGACCCGGGCGTGGACTACCTGCGCGACCTCGGATTCCCGGGGGAGTATCCGTTCACGCGCGGCATCTATCCCTCGATGTACCGCAGTCGCGTCTGGACGATGCGCCAGTACGCGGGCTTCGGGACGGCGGCCGAGACCAACCGCCGCTTCCGGTACATGCTCGAGCGTGGGCTGGGCGGCCTCAACGTCGCCTTCGACCTTCCGACGCAGCACGGCTACGATTCCGATCACCCGCGGGCGCGCGGCGAGGTGGGCAAGGTCGGGGTGCCCGTCAGCTCGCTGCGCGATCTCGAGGTCGTGTTCGACGGCATTCCCCTGGAGCAGGCGAGTCCGGCCAACGCCATCAACGCCCCGGCGGCGGTCATCCTCGCCATGTACGTCGCCCTTGCCGAGCAGCAGGGTGTCCCGCTCGACCGGCTGGCTGGGAGCACCCAGAACGACATCCTCAAGGAGTTCATCGCGCGGGGGACCTACATCTTCCCGCCGGTCCCGTCACTCCGACTGGTGACGGACGTCATCGAGTACTGCAGCGAGCACCTGCCGCGCTGGAACTTCATCAACGTCTGCGGCTACCACATGCGCGAGGCGGGCTCGACGCTCGTGCAGGAGGTCGGGTTCGCTTTCGCCGACGCCATCACCTACGTGGAGGCGGCCGTCGCGCGCGGCATCCCGGTCGATCGCTTCGCCCCGAGATTCGCCTTCAACTTCACGGTCGGGACTGACATCCTGCAGGAGGCGGCGAAGTTCCGGGCCATGCGCCGGCTGTGGGCGCGCATCATGCGCGAGCGGTTCGGCGCCCGGACCGCCGCCAGCTGCGCCTTCCGCACCGGCGCGGGATCCGGGGCGAGCCAGCTCACCGCGCAGCAGCCGGAGAACAACATCATCCGGGTTACGCTCAACTCGATCGCCGCCATCCTCGGCGGCGCCCAGTCGCTCCACACCGCCGCCTACGACGAGGCGCTGGCGCTCCCCACCGAGAGCTCCGTCAAGCTCGCGCTCCGCACCCAGCAGATCCTGGCGCACGAGGCCGGCCTCGCCGACGTGATCGACCCGCTGGCCGGGTCCTACTACGTGGAGGCGCTGACGAACGAGATCGAGGCGGCGGCCCGCGCGCTGATCGACGAGGTCGAGCGCCGGGGCGGCATGGTGGCCGCGATCAGCTCGGGCTGGGTGCAGCAACAGATCGCCGATGCGGCCTGGGAGTTCCAGCGGCGCGTGGAAGCCGGTGAGCGGGTCATCGTCGGCGTGAACCGGTACGTCGAGGAGGAGCCGTGGCGGGCGGAGATCCATCGCCACGTGGAGGAGGTGGCCGAGCAGCAGATCGCCGCGCTCGACGCGCTGCGGGCCTGGCGCGACCCCGACTGCGTGCGGCGTGCGCTCGACCGGGTGGAGGCCGCCACGTCGGGCGACACGAACCTGCTCCCCGTGTTGATCGACGCGGTGAAGGCCTACGCGACCGTCGGTGAGATCTGCGACGTGCTCCGCGGGGTGTTCGGCGAGCA
>CAYQQT010000841.1:0-1664 GCA_964419375.1 uncultured bacterium | reverse complement strand
CTCACGCACCCGGGCATGGTGGCCATGCTCGGCCACAACGTGCCCCTCGTCTTCATGGTGGTGTTCGGCATCGGCTCCGCGCTCGCCGGCCTCGCGGGCGTCATCGCGGGCCCGGTCCTCGGCACCTTCCCGGGGATGGCGCAGGTGCTGGGCAGCATCGTGTTCGTGGTGGTGGTGATCGGCGGCCTCGGCTCGCTCACCGGCGCCTTCGTGGCCTCGCTGCTGATCGGCATCGTGCAGACGTTCGCGGTGGCGCTCGACATCTCCGTGGGCAGCGCGCTCGCCGCCGCCGGCGTGCCGCTCGGCACCACGGGCGTCTTGCACGAGCTGTGGCGGGTCACCATCGCGCAGGTGGCGCCCATCATGCCGTACGTGCTCCTCGTGCTCATCCTGATCATTCGCCCCACCGGCCTCTTCGGAATGCGCGAGAATTGAGCACGCCTGCTCCCGCCACCACGCGTCGGCTCGCCGTGCCCGCCGTCGCGCGCGCGCGATGGCGGCATTACGTAGTGTGGCTGGCGGCGGTGGTGGTGGTGGCGGCGCTGCCCCACGTGGTGAGAACCCCGGCGGCCGTGCCCGTGATGAACCAGATGGGGATCGCCATCGTGTTCGCGCTCAGCTACAACATGCTGCTCGGCCAGGGCGGCATGCTCTCCTTCGGTCACGCCGTCTACCTGGGCCTCGGCGGCTTCATCGCCGCCCACGCGCTGAACCTGGCGGGACGGGGCGTCTTCTACCTGCCGCTGCCCCTGCTGCCCCTCGTGGGCGGCCTCGGCGGGCTGTTCTTCGGCGCCCTCTACGGCAGCTTCTCTACCACCCGCGCGGGGACGGTGTTCGCCATGATCTCGCTCGGCGTGGGCGAGCTCATGGCGGCCTCCTCGCTCATCCTCAACGCGTTCTTCGGCGGCGAGGAAGGCATCACGGCCAACCGCACCAAGGCGCCCCTCCTCCTCGGCCTCGACTTCACGACCGACCGCCAGGTCTATTACCTGATCGCCTTCTGGGCGCTCGCCACCACCGCCCTCATGTACGGGTTCTCGCGGACGCCGGCGGGGCGCATGGCCAACGCGGTGCGTGACAACCCGGAGCGCGCGGAGTTCGTCGGCTACAGCGCGCAACGGGTGCGCTTCGTGTCCTTCTGCGCGGCCGGCTTCTTCGCGGGCATCGCGGGCGGGCTCTTCGCGCTGAACTACGAGATCCTCACCGCCGAGAACATGGGCCTCACCGCCTCCGGCGCCGTCCTGCTCATGACGTACATCGGCGGCATCGGCTACTTCATCGGCCCCATCATCGGCGCCGTGGTATTCACATTTCTCCAATCGATGCTGAGCGACTACACGGGGATGTGGCTGCTGTACCTGGGCGTCCTGTTCCTGGCCACCGTGCTCTACGTGCCCGCCGGGCTCGCGGGCCTGCTCATGATGCACGCGCCCGCGTGGCGCGCCGGGCGCTTCCGGCGCCTGCTCGGCCCCTATGCCCTCACCGCGCTCCTCGGCCTCGTGGCCGCCGTGGGCGTGATCGGCCTCCTCGAGATGGTGCACTTCATGGCGGCCGCGCCCACCGCGCGGAGCACGAAGCGGCTGTTCTGGATGACCGTCCACGTGCGCACGCTGTGGCCGTGGCTCGCGTTCGCGGCCCTCCTCGTGGTGGGCTTCGCCGGTGTG
>CAYQQT010000840.1:0-1666 GCA_964419375.1 uncultured bacterium | reverse complement strand
CCCTTCGAGGCCCCCCATGTAATCAATCGCCCCCCATCCTGTAAGATCATCCCGGCCATGGCGCAGACGACGGAGCACGGCATGGACGGCACCATCACCGAGTACGACGAGGTCGACGTGGCCGGAGATCGCGTGCAGCAGCTGCTCACCGAGATCTTCACCGACCACTGGGCGGAGGTGTTCGCGGGGCCCATCATCGAGGGCGCCGCGTACGAGATCCGCTTTGTCGAGGCGCCGCGCGTGTCGATGCTGGACGGCTACCTGACCGTCGACGTGGGCGCCTGGCACTTCCACCTGTGCGTGAACGACCATCGCGGCGCGGCGAGCGACCTCGCGCGAGTGCGGCGCGTGGGGCGCGCGGCGTTCTTTCGCAGCGAGGGCGGCTCGTGCGTGCCGGGCTCCTGGGGATTGCGGCTCTGGAACGGACGCGGCGAGCAGATGATCACCGTCTTCTTCCCCAATCCGCACCTCGACCAGGAGATGCGTCGCGTCCGCGAGCCGCGCTGGGACAGGACGCGCCTGTGGGAGAGCCTGCGCGACCGGTACGCAGGCCGCGCGTGAGGGCGCTCCTCGTCGCCGTCGTGCTCGTCATCTCGTGCGGCATCGCCGCCGCGCAGGATGACCCCGCCCTCGAGGTCGATCGCCCCGATGTCAGCAACTCCACCGCCACCGTCGGGCCCGGCGTGTTTCAGCTCGAGACCGGCGTGGAGTACGCGCGGAGCAGTGCGGCGGCGAGTGCTGCGGAGCGGCGCTTCGCGCTGCAGGTGACGCTGCGCGCCGGGCTCACCGATCGCCTCGAGCTGCGCCTGGAAGGGGAGCCGCTCGTCACGCTGCGCGGCGAGGACCCCGCCACCGGCCTCGGGGACCTGACCGTCGCGCTGAAGTACCGCGTCCTCGACGCCCGCGACGGCGCGCCCGCGCTCGGCATCCTGCCCTTCGTGACGCTGCCGGTCGCCGAAGCGCCCATCGGCCCCGAGCGTCCGGACTTCGGCGTGGTGCTCCTCGCCGACTTCGAGCTGCCGTGGCAGCTCGGTCTTGGCGTCAACGCGGCGCTCGTGGGCGTCGGGCAGTCGCGCCCAAGCGGCTTCCTGGTTCAGGGCCTCGCCTCCGCTTCGCTCAGCCGAGAGGTGACGAAGTCGCTGTCGGCCTTTGTCGAACTCTTCTACGCCTCGCCCGACGAGCGCGAAGGCCGGCACATGGTGGGCGCCGACGCCGGCGTGGTGTGGACCGTCACCCGTGACGTCGCCGTCGACGCCGCCGTCGCCACCTCGCTCGAAGGTCCGCTGCCCGACTACGCGCTCAGAACCGGCGTGAGCGTTCGCTTCGGTCGTTAGCTGCACCTTCCACTCGTCGCGCTCGCCCTCGCGGTGGTCGTCGATGCGGTCGTCGGTGATCCGCCGAGTCGGTTTCATCCCGTGGTGTGGATGGGCGGGGCGATCTCCCGCGGGCGCCGGGCGCTTTGTGTGGGCTCGCCCGCCCGGCTGTTCGTCGCGGGGGCGGCGCTCACGATCGCGGTGGCGGCGGGAGCCGCGGTGGCGGGTGCGTTGCTGACGACGCTGGCGCGGGCGGCGGGTGGCTCCGGCGTCGTCATCGAGGCTCTCGCGCTCACCACCATGCTGTCGCTGCGCGGCCTCGCTCGCGCGGCGCGCCGGGTGCAGGCGGCGCT
>CAYQQT010000839.1:0-1672 GCA_964419375.1 uncultured bacterium | reverse complement strand
CGCAGCTCGCTGCGCATGCCGCTCACGCCTCCACCATCCGCTTGAGCTCCTCCGCGGAGCACCAGGCCGTATTCGTGTCGCTCGTGAACGCGAAGTCCGCCGCGAGCGGCTTGGCGCCCGCCGGCGTCGTGTACGACCACCCGGCGTACACCGGTTCCACCACGTACATGCCGTCCACGTCCACCGAATGCCGCGCTTCGTCCGCGGAGAGCAGGACCTCGTGCAGCTTCTCGCCCGGGCGCACGCCCACCACGCGCAGGGAGGCGTCGGGGGCGATGGCGCGCGCGAGGTCGATGACGCGCATGCTCGGGATCTTCGGCACGAAGATCTCGCCTCCCTGCATGCGCTCCACGGCGCGGACGACGAAGTCGACGCCCTCGTCCAGCGTCAGCCAGAAGCGCGTCATGCGCTCGTCGGTGATGGTGAGCTCACCGCCGTCGCGCTGGTCGAGGAAGAGGGGGACGACGCTGCCGCGGCTGCCCACCACGTTGCCGTAGCGCACGACCGCCATGCGCGTCTTGAGGCCGCCCGCGTAGCTGTTGCCCTGCACGAACATCTTCTCCGCGCACAGCTTGGTGGCTCCGTACACGTTCACCGGGTTCACCGCCTTGTCGGTGCTGAGGGCGACGACGCGCTCCACCCCCTGGTCGATGGCGGCCTCGATGACGTTGTTGGCGCCGAGGACGTTGGTCTTCACCGCCTCGAACGGGTTGTACTCGCACGCGGGCACCTGCTTGAGGGCGGCCGCGTGGATGACGACGTCCACCCCGTGCATCGCCCGCTGAAGGCGGTCCCGATCGCGCACATCGCCGATAAAAAAGCGCAGAGACGGATCCTGCACCCGCGCCGCGAGCTGTGACTGCTTCAGCTCGTCGCGGCTGAAGACCACGAGCCGGCGCGGGTGGTACGTGCTCACCATCCGCTCCACGAACCGGCTGCCGAAGGAGCCCGTGCCGCCGGTGACGAGGACCGAGCGCGCGCGCCAGTCCATCGGATCACTCTTCATGACGTCTCACGGTGCCTGCCGTCCGGACAAAAAGGTGGCGAACTCCAGATCGAGCGGCTCATCGATGTCGACCGATTCCTCCTGCGCCATCGGATAGCTGGCCACGCGCGGCCCGTAGAAGTCGCCCGAGCGCAGGAAGGCGTCGGTGCGGCTCCACAGCACGACGCCGTTGTGCCGGTAGAGCACGGGCAACGCGCGCCGGCTCTTGAGCGTGCGGGCGCCGAACTGCAGGCGCAGGAAGCCGCGCTCCTCGCGCACGGCCCACCACGGCACGTGCGGAAAGACGGCGGTGGACATCACCACGTGGGCGCGTCGCTTGTCCAGCAGCGCCAGGCTTTCCCGCACGTGGCGGGCGGTCCGGAAGGGCGAGGTGGGCAGCAGCACGCAGAAATCGTGGTAGCGCTCGCCGCGGCCGTGTCGCTCGGCGAGGACGGCCCGGCACACGTCCACCACGCGCGCGTCGTCGGAGGCCAGGCGGGCGTCACGCCGGTGCACCTCCGCGCCCGCCTCGCGTGCCAGGCTCGCGATCTCCGCATCCTCGGTGGAGACGACCACGGCGTCGAAGAGCGACGCCTCGTGGGCCGTCCGCACGGCGCGCACCACGAGAGGGACGCCGTCGAAGAGCGCCACGTTCTTGCGCGGGAAGCGCTTGGAGCCACCGCGGGC
>CAYQQT010000838.1:0-1679 GCA_964419375.1 uncultured bacterium | reverse complement strand
GAGGCCCTCGCGGCCATTCACTCCCTACCCGACCCGATGCCCGTCCCCGCGTAGGAACCCGATGCCCAATCACCGCTTTCGACCGCGCTTCGTCGGGCGGCGGACCGTCGACCAGACGCCCGCCGCATATCGCGCGGCGACTCACGATATGCTCGCCTACAGCGAGGCTGCCCGTCGCATCGAGGATCACCTCAAAGATCCGGCCGAGGTACGCCGCGCACTCGAGCTGATCGACGCCCTGGCAGCCCGTAGGCGCATAACGCTCGCCGAGGCCGCAGCCCTTGTCACCGCCGAGGTTCTCAGCCGACCTGCCGGGACACGGACCGCGGACCGGTGAAGATCTACCGCAGTGACATCCCACCGATGGGCGCCGGCTGGGCCGCGCAGCCCAGCGGTGCCGATGAGATCCGCACGCTGTTTTCGGAACAGCCCTGGCTGTGGCAGCCGGAGGGAGACCCGTACTGGCGCAGCGTCCAGGGCGCTTGGACCGTCCTCAGCGAGCTCGCGCTGGTGGGACGGCCGGCCGTCTACCCGCGCTGGGTCGGTCCGTACGCGCGCGGCGGCCAGGGCCTCTGGCAGCTTCTTCCCGCCGGCACGTCGCTGCGCTTTGTGCGGCGCGGGGTCAGCGCGGGGCGTAGCATGCAGCCGTTCGCCATGATCAGCCTCGCCACCGATCGCCAGCAGACGCTGCGCTGCGCGGTGGCCGAGCAGGGCCGCGCGCCGGGTCTCCAGCCGCCGCTGTGGGCGCTGCTGGCCACCGCGCTCATCGCACCGGCGGATCACCCGCTGGCCACCGGTCAGGCCCAAATCGAACCGCTTCTCGCGCGCACCACGGAGGCCGCCGAGGCGGCCCTATCGGCGCTGCGCCCGCAGGACGGCAGTGACGACGCGAGATGAAGCGACCGGGTACGGCTTCGCGCCGTGATCGACGCGGCCGTGCACCCGCCGGCCGAATTTCCAGGATCGGGACCCACCGCGCCGGCCGTCGCTGCCGCCCGACCTCGTGCTGACGGCCCCCATCGAGCACATCGCGGCGGCGCTCCTGCTCCCGGCCATCGGCATCCTGCTGGCGCTCTCCAGCCTGATCTTGGCGCTCCTCGTCGGCCGGAGCCGGGCACGGTCGGCCGCGCTCTGGCTGGCGGTCGCCGCTTCGGTGGGCATCGTGGCGCTGGGCGTCGTCGCCATCACCGGCGGGCAGGAGATCCGAGCGTCGCTCGGTAGCGTCCTTGGCTTTGCGGTCATCGATCTGCGCTACGACGCGCTGGCGGCCCCGTTCCTCCTGGCGCTCGGCGTCGTCGGCGCGGCGGCCTCGATCTACGGCCTCGGCTACAGCGCCCATGACGAGACCTCGCGTGGGCGCATCTTCGCCGCCTATCCCGTGTTCCTCGCCAGTCTGCTGCTGGTCTTCGGCGCCGCCGACGCATTCGCCTTCCTGCTGGCCTGGGAGCTGATGGCACTCAGCTCCGTCGCACTCGTCTTCGGCGCCACGCCCGGCCGCGCCATCGCGCGCGCCGGCTACCTGTACCTGGCGATGACGCACGTCGCCACCGCGGCCCTCATCGTCGCGTTCGCCATTCTGGGCGCCGAGGCCGGATCGACATCGTTCGGAGCCTTCGGCGCCGCGGCGCCCCGACTACCCGCGCCGGTGCGCGATGTCGTCTTCGTCCTGCTGCTGGTCG
>CAYQQT010000837.1:0-1679 GCA_964419375.1 uncultured bacterium | reverse complement strand
GTTGACCGTCGAGGGCGCGAGCGTCACGATGTCCTTCGCCGGCACCACATCGGCGCCGGCGGTGGTGGCGCCGAGGGCGAGCAGGAGCGCGACGACACGAAGCGAGTGCCTGATGATGCGTCTCATGGTGGAGTGTCCTCCAGGGAGCGGCGTGAGGCAGCGGGTGCGATGCTTGGATGATTATAGGAGGCAATGTCCAATGGCACGACTCGAAGTGCTGTCCGCGTCACAGATAGACGATCCCGAGCTGCGCGCGATGCTGGAGGCCTCGGGCGACGAGATGTACGGGGTGTACGGCCACTGCCCCGATCTCTTCAAGGCCTTCCTGCACTTCTACCGGCCCGCCAAGTACGGAGGGCGGCTGCCCTTCGCGCTGAAAGAGCTGGTGCGCCTGCGCGTCGCCGCGCTCAACGAATGCGAGCGCTGACAGGCGGCTCGCGAGCCCTCGGAGAGGGCGCCCGGGCTCTACGATGACCTGCTGCCCAAGCTGAGCGGCCAGCGCCCGACGACCGATCGCGAGCAGGCGGCGCTCGAATTCGCGGAGCGCCTGGCCACGAACCATACTGGCATCGACGACCCGTTCATGGCGCGGCTGCGCCGGGTGTTCAGCGACTCGGAAGTGGTCGAGCTCGGCCTCATCACCGCCGCCTTCATCATGCTGGGGCGGCTGCACCGCGCGTTCGGAGTCGTGCCCATGGGACCGCACAGTCATCGGGTGCTCGCGGAGGGGCCACCGCAGCCATGAGGCGGTGACCGCTCGCCGCCGTGGCGGTTCGGTATCGCCCGGGCCGGCGGGATGCCGCCTGAGATTTCCGCTTGACAGCCCCGTCCAACGGCAATGGCCGCGTGTCGGCGGGGCCCAGCAAATGCCGGCTCAGCGGCCCGCACGGGCCCGCGATGCGCGGCCGAACGTGGCCGAACCGAAAAATCATCGCTCGTCCCGGAATCGCCAGTTCTGGAGGCTCGCAGGTGGCTCCGAAAACGGGGTGTAGAGTCGCCCCAGCAAAAGGGGGCCTCGCCATGGAGATCCATTCGCAAAACATCCCCGCTACCCTGGAGCCTGCTGCGGAGCTGGACCGGCTGGGCGACGAGATCGCCGATCTGTCGGCGCACCTCGAGGCTGCCTGCGCCTCCACGCACGGACGGCCTGCCCGGGCTGGCTGGGGGAGCGTCTCGATGTGGGCTGGGCGATCGACGTCCTGCATTCCCTGGCCGCGGGGCCGCCGCCGGTCTCGCAGTAGACGGACGAGCCAACGACGGAGATGGGCGTTTTTTCGCGCCTCGTGATCCCCGAAGGGGGGCAGCGCCCTGCTAGACGGGCTTGGCGCTGACGAGGATGAAGGCGACGAGACACGGCGCGTCGCTGCGATTGGCCCACGCGTGGTTGGTTCCGCGCTGGACGAGGGTGTCGCCGGCTTTCATCAGCGTTTCCCCTTCGTCCATGAGGGCGTAGATCTCGCCGCTGAGGACGATGGCGTAGTCGACCGTCGATGTCTTGTGCATGCCGGGATGGCGGGCGCCGTCGGGGTCCAGGGCGTGGTTCGCGCCCATGGCGGCGAAGGCGGCTTGGCGATCGAAGATCCGTGCGCGCGACTCCGGGGGAAATTCGACGACGCGGAAGATCGTGCCGCCTGCGGGCGGCTCGAGCACGACTTTTCGGGCGGCCGCGTCCGTGTTGC
>CAYQQT010000836.1:0-1680 GCA_964419375.1 uncultured bacterium | reverse complement strand
GCGCAGTCGCTCAGGTCGCAGGGAGTGGACACGCTCTTCTACCTGATGGGTGGGCCGATGCTGGAGACGGAGGCCGCGTGCATCAACCTCGGCATCCGGGCCGTCGACACGCGGCACGAGCAGGCGGCCGCGCTCGCGGCGCACGCGTGGACGCGCGTGACGCGACGGCCGGGCGTCTGCATGGGCTGCTCGGGCCCGGGCACCACCAATCTGCTCACCGGCGTCGCCAATGCCTTCACCGACTGCGCGCCGCTGGTGGCCATCGGCGGCTCCAGCCCGCGGGTCTTCCTCGGGATGGAAGCCTTCCAGGAGATCGACCAGGTGGCCGTGATGCGGCCCGTCACGAAGTGGGCGGAGCGCATTTACGACGCCCGGCGCATTCCGGACATGGTCGCGACCGCGTTCCGCCAGGCGACGAGCGGACGGCCCGGCCCGGTCTACCTCGATCTGCCCGGCGATGTGCTCGGTGAGAAGGTGGAAGAGTCGAGCGTCGCCTATCCGCCCGCGTGGCGGCCGGCGCCGCGGACGCTTGGTGATCCGGCCGCGGTGCGAGAGGCCATCGCGCTCCTCGCGCGCGCCGAGCGGCCGGTCATCCTCGGCGGCAGCGGCGTGTGGTGGTCCGACGGCGCCGCGGCGTTCCAGGCACTCGTGGAGGCGACGGGGATTCCGTTCTACACGACGCCGATCTCACGCGGGCTGGTGCCGGAGGATCACGCGCTCGCGTTTCTCAACGCCCGCAGCAAGGCGTTCGCCGAGGCCGACGTCGTCCTCGCCGTGGGCACGCGCTTCAACTGGGTCATCCAGTTCGGTCGTCCTCCCCGCTTCGCGGCCGACCTCAAGGTCATCCACGTCGACGTGAACCCCACCCAGCTCGGCCACAACCGTCACGTCGACGTGCCGATCGCCGGTGACGCGCGCGCCGTCCTCGAGCAGCTCCGTGCCGAAGCCGAGGGCGCCGTCGATCCGCGGCGCTATGCGCCGTGGTTGGGCAAGCTCCGCACGCTCGACGGCGAGAAGTCGGCGGAGATGGACAAGGCGATGAGCGCCGAGCAGACGCCCATCCATCCGCTTCGGCTCTGCAAGGAGGTGCGTGACTTCCTCCAGCGCGATGCCATCCTCGTCGTGGACGGCCAGGAGATCCTCAACTACGGGCGGCAGGCGATCTCAACTTTCGTGCCCGGCCACCGGCTCAACTCGGGGGCGTTCGGCTGCATGGGCGTCGGCCTGCCCTTCGGCGTGGGCGCGAAGGTGGCGAAGCCCGACACGCAGGTGGTGGTGCTCCACGGCGACGGCTCTTACGGCCTCAACGCGATGGAGATCGACACCGCGGTGCGCCACAAGATCCCGGTGATCGTGGTCATCAGCAACAACGGAGGCTGGACGGCGGATGCGCCGTGGACCCGACCGGGGCCCAAGCCGGGACGGAATCTCGGCTTCACCCGTTACGACAAGGTCGCCCAGGAGCTGGGCGCGCACGGCGAGTTCGTCGAGAAGCCGCACGACATCCGCCCGGCGCTCGAGCGCGCGTGGGCGTCGGGCAAGCCGGCCGTCGTCAACGTCATCACCGACCGGACGGCCCGGGCGCAGACCGTCCGGTTCTCGGCGTACTCGACCTAATAGGATGGGGGGCCTCGAAGGGCCCCCCAAGCGATTGACTTGGATGGGGGCCTCGGCGGCCCC
>CAYQQT010000835.1:0-1683 GCA_964419375.1 uncultured bacterium | reverse complement strand
GGTCGGCCCGATCGTGGGAGCCCTCGGCAACGCCGCGTGCGGCGCGGCCCCCGTCCCGGAGCACTGCGAGGTCGACACCGCGTACGTCACGTGCGCGCGCTGCCTCAAGGAGCTCTCGCTCGCGCTCGACGCGTTCGCGTACGCGATGCGGGACGCGTACAACGCCGCCGTCGCCGCGCGGATGGAACGCTACTCGATGGTCGCGGTCGCGAAGAACGACTTCAAGAAGGCACTCGACGCGGGTGCGGTCCGGCTCCTCCGGTCCATGCTCGCAGACGCGGAGCGCACCGTCGAGCGGATCGACGGGTACACGTCGACCCGGGTCGGGCACGGACACGGTCTGCGAGCTCGCCCGCAGCGCCTCGTACTTCCTCGGGAACTTTAACCTCCCGGCCGCGCTCCAGGACGCGGCGAAGTTCGACGCCGTGATGCGGGCCGCGTACGCGGACGCGCAGCTCCCGACCGAAGCGGACGACGACGCGGTCCGGCGCTTCGCGGGGCACCTGGCGTGACTCAGGCTCGAGGTCGCGCGCGCCGTCGGGAGCTCGCGCCGGACCCCTGCCCGATGTGCCTGGAGCCGACGCTCTGGACGCCGCGGGCCGGGAAGTTGCGCTATCAGCACGCGTGCCCGCATGGGGTCCGCTGCCCGTCGTCGGTGATGCCGAACGCCATGCACCTGAACTCGTACCCGCCCACGTACGGCTGCGGCGAGTGCCGCCGCGCGTACTGGGACCGCTACTATGCCCGCGTCGCGCGCGGACAGAGGACCCGACCGTGAACGCGCACGCTGGGCACTGCGACTGCGCCGCGTACCTGCGCGGCGTCCTCCACAACCTCAAGCGCACCGGCTGCGAGCGCGGGCCCGCCTGCGCCGCGCTCCCCCCCCGGGGACCGCTGCGACAACTGCAAGCTCGTCGAGCACGCGCTCCACAAGACGCGGGCCGCAGCGTGGGTCTGGACCTCTGGAACTATGCGTCAGTACTGGAGTGTCAGAAAGAGCCAATGACACCCCGCGTCGCGAGCCAATAGCAGCATCACACTGCCCCACTGTCCAGATATAGCCCGCGCACGCGCGCGTGCAGCCGCGCCAGGCCCAGCAGCGTGTCGATGTGCGGTGTCGGCACGCCCACGCGCTCGCCGATCTCGCGCACGACGGTGACGAGGGCGTCGAGCTCGACGGGCTTGCCGGCGTCGATGTCCTGGAGCATCGACGTCCGGAAAGCACCGAGCTGGCGCGTGACGGCGTTGCGCTCCTCGCCACTTTGCGTGATGGGGTAGCCGATGCGCGCGCCGATCACCGCCGCCTCCGCCATCACGGCCAGGCAGAAGCGGTCCACGAGCGGATCGTCGAGGATGCGGTCGCCGGTGGCGCCCGTGATGGCCGAGATCGGGTTCATCGTCATGTTGCCCCAGAGCTTGTACCAGACGTCCGCCTGGATGCGGTGCGACACCGGCGCTTCGAAGCTGGCCCCCGCGAGCAGGGCGGCGAGATCGCGCACGTGCGCGGAGTCTGCGCCGCGCGGCTCGCCGATGATGATCCGCTCTGGCCGGAGCCGTGGGCGACGAAGCCCGGCTCCGGCACCGAGCACGTCGCGTGGACGCCGGAGCCGATCACGAGGCGCGCCGGAATGGCGGCGGCGATGGCGGCCCGTGGGATCGATCGACGTGGCGCCGCGTGCGACC
>CAYQQT010000834.1:0-1683 GCA_964419375.1 uncultured bacterium | reverse complement strand
GCTGCCGTGCATTGATAACCGCCGAGGAGACAGTGATGAGTGACGAGAGCATCAAGGACGTGGTGAAGGCGAAGTACGCGGCGGCGGCCCTGCGCGTGACGGCAGGCAGCGGTCACTCGTGCGGTGGCGGCGCCTCCTCGCGAGGCAGCGCCGATCCCATCACCTCGAACCTCTACGGGTGCGGAGAGACGGCCGCGCTACCGGCGGAAGCGGTCGCCGCTTCGCTGGGCTGTGGGAATCCGACGGCGCTCGCCGAGCTGCGTTCCGGGGAAACGGTGCTCGACCTCGGCTCCGGCGGCGGTATCGACGTGCTGCTGTCCGCCAGGCGCGTCGGACCGACGGGCAAGGCGTACGGTCTCGACATGACGGACGAGATGCTGGCCCTGGCGCGCGACAATCAGCGCAAGGCCGGTGTCGACAACGTGGAGTTTCTCAAAGGGGAGATCGAGCACATTCCGCTCCCCGACGCGTCCGTGGACGTCATCATCTCCAACTGCGTGATCAACCTGTCGGCGGACAAGGACGCGGTCCTCGCCGAGGCGTTCCGCGTGCTCAAGCCGGGCGGACGCTTCGCGGTGTCGGATGTCGTCGTGCGTGGCGAGGTGCCGGCCGCGCTCCGCCGCAACGTCGAGCTGTGGATCGGGTGCGTGGCGGGGGCACTCGACGAGTCGGACTACCGGGCCAAGCTGGAGAAAGCGGGGTTCCAGGCGATCGACGTCGAGCCAACCCGAATCTACCGGGCCGAGGACGCCCGCGAGTTCCTCGCCGGCGCGGGCCTCGATGCCGACGCGCTCGCGTCCGAGGTGGACGGCAAGTTCATGAGCGCATTCGTGCGGGCACGTAAGCCGGCCGGGCAGTGAGACCCATCGGTCCGGCTCTCCAGCGTCTGGCGTTGTTCGCCACCGACGGCGTTCGGCACGTCGCTACGCCGTGACCAGGTTTCGCACGACGTCGACCAGCACCTGCGCAAGGAGCTCGGGGCGTCGGAGCAACGCGTAGCCCCGCTGCCCGAAGATGGCCGGCACGTACGCGGGCGCCTCGCGGTCCACCGTGAGGCAGAAGGGCACGATCCGCTGCAGCCGCGCCTCGGTGACGGCCTGCCGGGTGTCCTCGATGCCGTAGCGACCCTCGTACTCGTCGACGTCGTTCGGCTTGCCGTCCGACAGGATCAGGAGGAGTCGGTGGCGGGCGCCGTGGGCGGCGAGCATCGCGGTCGCATGGCGGATGGCTGCGCCGGTTCGCGTGTAGCGGTCGGGCTCGAGTGCTGCGATACGACGGCGGATCTCGTCGCCCACGGGCTCCTCGAAGGCTTTGATGGTCAGCAGCCGCACCTCTCCCGGCCCGTGTCCGGAGAAGCCCAGGATGGCGTGCTGGTCGCCGAGCGCGTCGAGCGCCTCGAGGAGCACGATCAGCGCCTCCTTCTCGACGTCGATGATCCGGAGGCTGCCGGCGACCCAACTGTCGGTCGAGGCGCTCATGTCGATGAGCAGCGTGATGGCCAAATCGCGCCGCGCCGGACGCTCAGCCACATAAAGGCGGTCGTCGGCCGCCTGTCCTGCGCGCCGGTCCGCGAAGCCGGTGACATAGGCCGCGAGATCCATCTCCGCTCCCTCGGTCTGGCGGCTCAGTCGCACGTGGCGGGGCCGCAGGCCGTCGAAGCGGCGGCGGACCCGCCGCACCAGC
>CAYQQT010000833.1:0-1685 GCA_964419375.1 uncultured bacterium | reverse complement strand
CGACGACAGGACCCGCCGGCGGGCACGGTGGCCGCTCGTGAATAAGCCGCGCTACAGACCGCGGTACGGCTGACCCCACCGTTCCTCGTACACGACGTCCGCGAGCGCGCCGCGGCCGACAGGGCCGAACCGCCCCACCGGGTAGCCGATGGGAAGGATGGCGTAGGAGTGGACGCCGGGGGGCAGGCCGAGGGCGGCCTCCGTCTCCTTCTCGTAGAGCAGATGCCGCGTGGTCAGGGTGGCGCCGAGCCCGAGCGCGCGTGCCGCCAGCAGCATGTTCTGCACGGCGGGATAGATCGACGCGCCGGACCAGCGCGTGGGCGCCGCCGTCCCTTCCTCGAGGCAGGCGACGATCCACACCGGGGCTTCGTGAAAGTGGTCGGTGAGATGCTGCACGGCCGCGTGCTGGCGCAGGTAGCGCTCCTTCGTGACGCCCGGCGGCGGACTGCTGGTGAGATAGCGCGGTCCGATCACCTCGTCGAAGGCACGTTTGTAGAAAACCTGCACCTGCTGCTTGGTCTTCGTGTCCTTGACGACGAGGAACCGCCAGCGCTGCGTGTTGCCGCCGTTCGGCGCGCACACGCCGACTTGTAAGATCTTCCGGATCAGCTCGTCGGGCACCGGGTCCGGCTTCAGCCGCCGCATCGCCCGCGTGGTGTGGATGATCTCGAACAGATCGGTTGCCTCGGGCATCCTGTTCTCCCTTCTGAGTGTCAGGCGAGCGCGGGCCGCACGCGCTCGGCGAAGACGGCCATCTGCGCGTCGAGCTCGCGGCCGTCGGCGGCGAGGAACTCGAGGACGAGGTGCTCCACGCCGCACTCGGCCAGCTCGGTGATCTGATCCACGAGGGCGGCCGGCTCGCCTGCGAGCACGCGCCCCGCGTGGGTGGACGGCGGTGCGCTTGCCCCGGGCTCGAGGACGCGAACGTCGTTACGAAGCGTGAGGGCGGGGGGCGACGGCCGTCCGCGCAACTGGCAGAGTCGGGCGAGCTCGGCCCGGCCTGCGCGAAGCTCCGCCGGCGGGCGATTGATCGGATGCCAGGCGGCGCCGAAGCGGACGGCGCGGCGCAGCGCGGCCGGGCTGTGCCCGCCCACCCAGATGGGCGGATACGGCTTCTGCACGGGCTTGGGCTCGAACACGAGCCCGCTGAATTGCGTGTACTTGCCGGCGAACGACGGCGCGCGACTGGTCCACAGCTCCTGCATCGCGTCGAGGTATTCGTCGGTCATCGCGCCGCGCTCCGCGAAGGGCACGCCCAGCGCGGCGCTCTCGGCGGCCACCCATCCCGCGCCGACGCCGAAGACGACGCGCCCGCCGCTCAGCGCGTCGAGCGAGGAGATCATCTTGGCGGTGACGACCGGGTTGCGGTACGGGACGATGAGCACGGTGGTCCCGAGCCGGACGCGGGAGGTGACCCCGGCGATGACGGCGAGCGTCACGAGCGGATCGAAGATGGTCTCGCCGAAGTTGACGACGTTGGCGTGCGGCACCACGACGTGATCGCTGACCCACACGGAGTCATAGCCGAGCTGCTCGGCGCGGACGGCCGTGGCCCGAATCAAGGCGGGCGTCGCCAGATGGCGGCAGTTCGGGATCCACACGCCGAGCTTCATCTGTCCTCCTTTATCCCGAATATCGAGGAGCACCACGGCTTTGCCGGGGTGCTGCCGAGCGTTCGGGGGGCT
>CAYQQT010000832.1:0-1686 GCA_964419375.1 uncultured bacterium | reverse complement strand
CCTGGTCAAGCAGGGCAAGGTCGCCACGCTGGGCAAGCTCTACCACTCCAGCATCTAGGCGCGCTCAGACTCCGTTGACCACGTGCAGGCGCTCGCCCCGCGCGAACGCCTGCACCGTCTCGATGGCGATGCGCAGCATGTTGGACGACGCCTCGCGCGTGTTGTAGCCGATGTGCGGCGTGATGAGCACGTTGGGCAGCGTGCGGAAGACGTAGTCGCCGGGCGGGATCGGCTCCGTCTCGTGCACGTCGAGCGCGGCGCCGCGGATGCGCCCGGCACGGAGCAGCGCCACCAGCGCCTCGTTGTCGACAACCTTCGCGCGCGCCGTGTTCACGAACCACGCCTCGGGCTTCATCCGCTCCAGCAGCGCGCGCGAGATCAGCCCCTGCGACTCCGGCGTGTACGCCACGTGCAGCGTCACCACGTCCGCCGCCGAAAACAGCTCCTCGAGCGAGACCAGCGTCACGCCGTGCACGGCGCGCGCCGGCGACGGGCGCCGCGTCCAGCCGAGCAGGCGCATGCCGAGCCCGGCGCCGAGCCGCGCCATCTCCGCGCCGATCGGGCCGAGCCCGACGATACCGAGCGTCTTGCCGCGCAGCTCCATGCCCGTGAAGCGGCCGGGCTCCCAGCGGCCCTCGCGCGCGCTCACGAACGCGGGGCCGATGTGCCGCGTGAGGGCCAGGATCATGGCCAGCGCGTGCTCGGCCACGGACGTCGCGCCATAGTCCGGCGTGTAGGCGACGCCGACGCCCCGGCGCGTCGCCTCCGCGACGTCGATGCAGCTGTTGTAGCCGATGCCGAGGAAACTAATGAAGCGCAGGCGCTCGCATGCGCGCAGGACCTCGGCGTCCATCTCCGAGTAGTCGAGCACGACCGCCTCCGCGGGGCGCAGGCGCTCGATCAGCTGCGCGCGGTCCGGCGGCGGGCCGTCGTAGAAGTCCACCTGCCCGAGCTTGCGCAGCGGCTCGAGCTCCGAGGGGTGCTGCACGCAGCCGGCGCCATCCGGAAACACGATCCGCATGGCGCAGATGTTGTACCGTACCGACCGCCGTGTCCACTGCCCCGCGCGCACAGGCCGCCGCAACGGACGTTTCACAATACGCGGGCACCGGTGTCTTAGAGGTGTATGGAACGCACAGCGGAACGAGGCTTCCTGGTACTGGCGGACATCTCCGGTTTCACCGCCTTCGTGACCACGACCGAGCTCGAGCACGGGCCGCCGATCATCGCAGAGTTGCTCGAAGTCGTGATCGGGCGCCTCGCGCCGCCCCTCGAGGTCCAGGAGGTGGAGGGCGACGCGGTCTTCGCGTTCGCGCTCGACAACAGCATTGTCCCGGCCGCGACCCTCCTCGATGTCGTGGACGACGCGTTCGTCGCGTTCAAAGCTCGCCGGCGCCGGCTGTCGGCCGACGATAGCTGTGCGTGCAAGGCCTGTCGGAGCGTCGGCAACCTCGACCTCAAGGTCATCGCTCATCACGGAGCCTTCCTGCGACAGACGGTTGCCGGGCGCCCGCAGCTGGCCGGCGCCGACGTCATCCTGGCTCATCGGCTGCTGAAGAATCGTGTGGCGCGGACGGCGGGATACCTCTTGCTGACCGAGGCGGCTCTGGGCTCCATGGACATCGACCCCACGGCGGTCGGCCTCGTCGCGCAGTCCGAACGCTACGAGCATCTCGGCGAGGTGCG
>CAYQQT010000831.1:0-1699 GCA_964419375.1 uncultured bacterium | reverse complement strand
GAGCGCGCGCTGGCACGCCCACACGCTGGAGCCGGTGGCGGCCGCCGCACGGCTGGCTGCGCGCTTGACTGGACCGACATGGGGGCCTCGAAGGGCCCCCAAGCCCCCGGCGCGCGGCTCGCGGGTGTGACCGTGGGGATTGCTGCTGATTTTTGCTATGGTGTTCGCTCATGCCGCTGAAGCTGAAGCTGAGTCTGCTCATCACGTCGCTGCTGGCGCTAACGGTGGTACTCGTCAGCACCTTCCTTCTTCGCCAGCAGCAGAAGACGCTCACCGCCGAGATGACCAAGCGCGGCCTCACCATCGCCCAGAACCTGGCGGACAGCGCGAAGAACCCGATTCTCACCGAAGACGAGCTGACGCTGAACCTGCTCGTCAAGGACGCGATGAAGGACGGAGACGTCGCCTACGTCGCCATCGTGGACGAAAACGGCAAGGTGCTCGCGCACTCCGAGGTCCGCCTCGTGGGGCGTCCCCTCGAGCGTGCCGCCAGCCTCAAGCCCCTCGCGAAGGGGATGCTGGTGCAGACGTACGAGATCGAAGGCAGGGGCGACCTCATCGACTTCTCGGCCCCGCTCACCTTCCGCAACGTCACGGTGGGCGCGCTCTACCTCGGATTCAGCCAGGGGTCCATCGCCGCCGCCCTCCAGAAGGCGCGCAACAACGCCATCCTCATCAGCCTCGGCATGGTGCTGCTCGGCATCGGCGGCGCGGTGGCGCTCGCCTCCTTCCTGTCGTCCCCGATCCTCAAGTTGATGGAAGGCACGCGCGCGATCGCCGCCGGCAACTTCGCCGTCTCCCTGCCCGTGCCCTCGCGCGACGAGATCGGCGACCTCACCCGAAGCTTCAACCAGATGGCGCAGAGCCTGCGCGAGAAGGACCTCATCAAGCGCGCCTTCACGCGCTACGTGGCGCGCGAGGTGGTGGACGAGATCCTCAAGGACCCGGAGAACCTCGTGCTCACCGGCGAGCGGCGCGACGTCACCGTGCTCTTCTGCGACATCCGCGGCTTCACCACGACCTCCGAGAAGCTCACGCCGGAAGAGGTCGTGACGCTGCTCAACACCTTCTACACCCTGATGATCGACACCACGTTCAAGGAGGACGGCACCCTCGACAAGTTCCTGGGCGACGGGGTGATGGCCGTCTTCGGCGCACCGATCTACCATCAGGACCACAGCCTGCGCGCCATCCGCACCGCCCTCGCCATGCAGGCGGGCATCCGCGGCCTGAGCGCGCGGCGCGCCACCGAGGGCAAGCCGCCCATCGCGGTGGGCATCGGCATCAACGCGGGCGACGCGGTGGCGGGCACGGTCGGCACCGAGGCGCGCATGGAATACACGGTGATCGGTGACAGCGTGAACCTGGCCTCGCGGCTAGAGTCCAACAGCAAGGCAGGGCAGATCCTGATCTCCGAGCAGACGTACCTGAAAGTCCAGGCCGCCGTGGAGGCGCGCTCGCTCGGCCGCATCAAGGTGAAGGGAAAGGAAGAGGAGATCGGCGTGTACGAGGTGATCGGGATGCGCTCGGTATGACGACGATCGCGCGAACGCTGATCGTGGGCGCGGCCGCGCTGTGGCTGGGCGCGTGCGCCACCGCCCGCCCCGCGCCGGAGACGGCGCAGCCGGGACAGCCGGCGAGAACGGTGCCGCCGGCACGAATGGCGATGCCGGCATCAACGGTGATGCGGGTGCTCAGG
>CAYQQT010000830.1:0-1700 GCA_964419375.1 uncultured bacterium | reverse complement strand
CCGTGGCGGTATCCCATCGTGGAAGCGACGACGGCCGCGCTATTCGCGCTCGCGTACTGGAAGTTCGGACCCACGCCGGAGTTCGTGAGCGCCGCTCTTCTCGTGTCCATGCTCGTGGCGATCACCGGGATCGATCTTCAGCACCAGATCATCCCCGATGTCATCTCGCTGCCGGGCGTTGTGGCGGGCTTCCTTGCCAATCTGGCGACGGGACGCGTACCGTGGATGGAGTCGGCGATCGGAATCATAGTCGGCGGCGGAACGTTTCTGGTTATCATCCTGGCGAGCGGTGGCGGCATGGGTGGCGGCGACATGAAGCTTGGCGCGATGTTGGGCGCATTTCTGGGCTGGAAGGTCGTCCTGCTGACCATTTTCATCGCCGTCGTGCTCGGCGGCGCGTTGGCCGTGGCGTTGATCGCGTCCGGTCTGCGCGGCCGAAAGGACCCGATACCGTTTGGTCCTTTCCTTGCAACAGGGGGAGCGGTCGGCCTCTTCTGGGGCGAAAGGGTGGTGCGTTGGTACCTCGACGGATTCGCAGTTTAGGCGCGCGCGGCTTCTCGCTCATCGAGCTGGTGGTGGTCGTCGCCATCATCGGCATCATCATGGCCGTGAGCACGCCGGTGTTCCTCAGCTACTGGCGCACGTCCACGCTGCGCGCGGGCGCCGAGGAGCTCGCGACGATCCTGAACAGCGCGCGCCAGCTCGCGATCAAAGAGAACACCAACGTGTGCGTCAAGCGGAACGGCAACCGGGTGCGCTATCACGTCTCGACGTGCGGCGGTTCGGCGTGGACGGGAGTGGGGACAGAGTCCAACGGCGACATTCGTCTCGCGAACAATGTCACGGTCTCGAGCAACACCGCGGACGTCATCTTCACCTACCTCGGCGCGGCGGCGACGGCCGGCACGTATACCGTGACCAACCCCGTCGATGGACGGACGATGAACGTTATCGTGGCCTCGACAGGTCGCGTGAGGATCGGCCCATGATCTGGAACGAACGCGGTTTGACACTCGCTGAAATCCTCGTGGCCGTCGCCATCCTCGGGATCGGCCTCGTCGGTCTCGCGGTGGTGGTCCCGATCGCCAGCTACGGCGTCCAGGAAGGCAGCCAGCTCTCGACGGCGACCTTCCTCGCCGAGCAGCGCCTCGAGCAGATCCGCAATGCGCCGTGGACGGGCACGCCCGCCAACGACTGCATCGGCAGCGGAGCGGGCGCCCCCGTCGCCAGTGTCGCTTGCACCAACGGCGCGACCGCAGTGGCCGCGGGTGCCGTCACGTTCGCGGACGAGGCAAACGTGGTGATGGGCAACACGGGCTCCGCCACCGCCCTCACGAGCAACTACAGCCGCAACGTGCGGATCGCGAACTGCGACCCCACGGCGTGCGCCGGCCTCACGAGCGCGACGATGCGCCGGGTCACCGTCACCGTGTCGTACCGGCCGCTCTCCTCGAGCGGCGTGTCGCCCACGGACAAGACCGTCAGCGTGCAGTGGCTGGTCACACGGAAATGAACAACGAGCGGGGCTTTTCCCTGGCGGAGCTGCTCATCGTCATCGCCATCCTCGGCTTCATGATGGGCGGTCTCTTCACCCTTCAGCGGCAGGGGCAGCTCGCGTACATGGTGGGCTCCGCGCGCGTCGAAGTGCAGCAGAACGCCCGCATCGCCATCGAGAGCATGATGACGGAGATCCGCTCCGC
>CAYQQT010000829.1:0-1704 GCA_964419375.1 uncultured bacterium | reverse complement strand
CGCGGGAACTCGTCCGACTTCCGGAACACGAAGCGCGCGGGCACCTTGTAGCCGGCGAGCCGCTCGCGGCAGAACGCCGTCAGCGCGTCTGCGGAGGCGGTGATGCCGTCGTGCAGCTCGACAGCCGCCACCACCAGCTCGCCCCGCGTGCGATCGGGCACGCCGACCACGTAGGCCTGCTTGACGGCGGCGTGGGTCAGCAGCACGGCCTCCACCTCGAGCGGGGCCACGTTGATGCCGCCCGTCTTGATCATCTCCTTCAGCCGGCCGCGGAAGCGCACGCGCCCGTCGTCGTCGATGAGCCCGAGATCGCCGGTCACGAAGTACCCGTCGGCGTCGAAGGCCGCGCGCGTCTGCTCCGCGTCCTTGTAGTAGCCGTCCATCACGTGGCCCTTCACGCGGAACTCGCCGACGTCCCCGGGCGGCAGCGTCCGGCCGCTCTGCGGATCGACGACGCGGATCGTCATGCCGGGCAGCGGGCGTCCCTGCGTTTCGAGCCGCAGCGCGAGCTCGTCGTGGGCGTCGGTCACCGCGCAGTTGCCATAGGTCTCGGTCGAGCCGTACACGTTGCAGAGCTCGCGCGCCGCCACCGCCTCCATCGTCATCTGGATGTCCTCGGGCAGGCCGATCGTGAGGCCGGTGCGCATCGCGGAGAGACTCCGGCGCGGCCGGTCGGGATGCTGGAGCATCGCGCGCGCCATGTTGGCCATGCCGTAGTAGACGCTGCATCGCTGCTCGTCGAGAAGCGCGAGCGCTTCGCCGGGCTCGAAGCTCTCCTGTAGCACGATGGATCCGCCGTGGGTCACGATCGCCGGGAGTGCGTTCGCGGAGCCGAACGACCAGAAGAGCGGAACCGCCAGCCACACTCGATCGGCCGCGGTCAGATGCTGTCGCTCGCCGATGTTGAAGCCGTTCTCGATCACGCTTCCATGCGCGAGCACCACACCCTTGGGCGTCGCCGTCGACCCCGAGGTGTAGAGGATGTAGCACGCGTCGGCCGCCGTTACCGAGGCCTGCGCTGCGCGTAGGGTGTCGCTCTGGACTGCCGACGCACGCGCGAGGAGATCGTTGAGCCGGTAGACGCCGTCGTGGCGCCGCTCGTCGATGCACACGACGGCGCGCAGCTCGGGCAGTCTCTCGCTGCGCATCTCGCCCGGTGCTGCAGCCGCCAGCTCGGGGCACATCGCGTACAGCGGGCCGAGGAAGCTCCGCCCGCGGAAGGCCTCCATGGTGATGACGGCGGCGGGCCGGCAGTGCTCGATCGTCCACGCGATCTCGCGGGGCGCGGAGAAGGTGCTGACGCCGACGGTGATGGCTCCGAGCTTGCCGATCGCGAAGGCGGCGACGAGCCACTCAGGACGGTTGGGGAGGAGGACGATGACGCGGTCGCCTTTCCGGACGCCGACCGCAAGAAGCGCGCGAGCCAGATCGTCGGCGCTCGCCCGGAGCGCGCCGTACGTGAGCCGCTGATCGCGGAAGATCACGGCCTCGGCGTCGGGATGCGCCCGCGCCCTCTCGTCGAGCAGGTCGCCGAGTGTCATGCCAGACCTGACCTTCCGCACGGCTTGTCGAGCCACCACTGCTTGTTAGAACCCGCGCCGGCAGATGCGCATGTTAACGCGCCTTGGAGCCTTGCGGCGATTCACCGCACCCACCTCAGGATGGTCTACCCTATGTCCGACGAAGCACCTGACAGGAGGCGAC
>CAYQQT010000828.1:0-1706 GCA_964419375.1 uncultured bacterium | reverse complement strand
CGCGACGCCGCTCGCGGGCGGACCGGCTGGCGCTCGCCGCCGCGCGCGAGGCCGTCGACGACGCGGGGCTGACGGCCAACGAGCGTGAGCAGGCCGCGCTCATCGTGGGTGCGGTGGGCGGCGGCATGCTGGAGGCGGAAGCGTGGTACTGGACGGTGCCACCGGGCGCGGTGGTGCCATCCAACGTCGCCGCCCTCCGCGCGGTGCTGCCCGCCAGCCACGTCGACATGCTCGGCCACCGCCTGGGGCTGCGGGGCCCGCGCGAGACGGTGGTCACCGCCTGCAGCTCGGGGGCCGTGGCGCTCGCGGAGGCGGCGGAGCTGATCGCGGACGGCGTGGTGGACGTGGCGGTGGCGGGCGGCGTGGATGCGATCACGCGCATCTGCTTCATGGGCTTCAACGCGCTGAAGTTACTGGACCCCGAACCGTGCCGGCCCTTCGATCGCGATCGCCATGGCATGTCAATCGGTGAAGGCGCCGCTTTCGTAGTGCTCGAGTCGCAGGCGCACGCGCGCGCGCGCGGCGCCCGGGTGTACGCCGAGCTCGCCGGCCATGGCATGACCACCGACGCCTTCCACGTGACGGCGCCGGAGCCGAAGGGCGAGGGGATGGTGCGCGCCATGCGCGCCGCGCTCGCCGCCGCCGGGGTCGACGCGGGCGCGGTGGGCTATGCCAACGCGCACGGCACCGCGACGCCGCAGAACGACCGCATCGAGGCGCACGCGCTGCGCGAGGTCTTCGGCGAGGGCGGCCTCCTCGTGAGCGCGACCAAGTCCATGATCGGCCACACGATGGCGGCCGCGGGGAGCCTGGAGGCGGTGGCGACCATCCTCGCCCTCGTCCACGACCTCGTCCCCCCCACGGCGAATCTGCACACGCCCGATCCCGACGTCGCCTTCGACTGCGTGCCGCGTGTCGCCCGCGAGGCCTCCGTCGAGTACGCGATCTCCAACTCGTTCGGGTTCGGGGGCCAGAACATCACCCTGCTGTTCCGGCGGCCATGAGGCAGTCCGTCGTGATCACGGGCGCGGGCATCGTCACCGCCGGCGTGACTGGCTCGTGGCCCGCGCTCGGCGCCTTCCTTGCGGCGTCACGCTCGTCGGTGACCGAGCGCGGTGGGCGGCGCGCGGCGCTGCTCGAGCCGGCGGCGCTGGCGGCGCTGATGAATCCCGACGAGACGCGCCGGCTGTCGCGCGTCTGCCAGCTTTCCGTGGCCGCCGCCAGGCTGGCGATGGCGGAGTCGGGATACGACGCCGCGCGTGGGCTGGGGCTCGTGATCGGCACCGAGTTCGGTGACCTGCGCTCGACGATCGAGTTCGCCGACGGCTACCTGCGGCGGGGCGCGCGCGGGCTGTCCCCGCTGCTGTTCCCGAACACGGTGATGAACGCGATGGCAGCCACCACCGCGATCGCGATCGGCGCCAAGGGCATGGCGCTGACGTTCAACACGCCCACGGTGGCGGGGGAGCTGGCCGTGGCGCGCGGGGCGGCCGCCGTCGCCAGCGGCCGCGCGGAGGCGATTCTCGCGGGCGGCGTGGACGACCTCGATCCGCTCGTGGCGCGTGGCCTCGCCGACCTCGGTCGCGGCCACGACACCCGCGGCGAAGGCGCCGTCTTCCTCCTGCTCGAGTCTCGGGCCGCAGCAGAGCGCCGCGGCGCGGTGGCGCTCGGCGAGATCCGCGGCGCCGCCGTACGCGCGCTCCGTG
>CAYQQT010000827.1:0-1712 GCA_964419375.1 uncultured bacterium | reverse complement strand
GGCCGCCACGGCGCGATGCGGCCGACGTCGAGCACGACCGTCGCGCCCGTGAGCCCGAGCCCGTCGGGGATGTCGGCGCACAGCACGGCGCGCGCGTGCGCGGTGCCGTCCGTGCCCAGCCAGATGATGTCATCACCCGCCGTCATATAGATGGATGAGGACAGGGGCGCGTACACGCGCGCGAGCCCACCCGCGCGCGCGAGCGCGGCATGCGCGGTGAAGCCCACGCTGGTGACGCGAGGGATCCGCATGGCGGCGACTACAATAGCCCGAATGCGTCACCGTCTCCTGATCCCGGGCGTCCTGGCCGTTCTGCTCGCGGGCTGCGCGGCGGGCATGCTGGGCGGGATGTCGCCGGCGTCCGTCGAGCGCTTCGTCGCCCGGCACTGGCGCCTGCCGCTCGCGCCGCAGGGCGCGCCCCCGGCGTCCTTCTCGCCCCTCGAGGCCTCTCTCGCTCCCGAGGCGTGCGGAAGCTGTCATCCCGCGCAGCTCGCCGACTGGAAGACGAGCGTGCACGCGGCCTCGCTCGGCCCCGGCGTGGCGGGACAGCTCAGCGAGATGCTGGAGAGCGATCCCGCCGCCGCCCTCGGCTGCCAGAACTGCCACGCACCGCTGGCCGAGCAACGACCGCTGGTGCCGGCCCCACGCGGTTCTGACGTTCGTGCTCGCGAGCTCGTTGCCAATCCTGTGTTCGATCCGGCGTTGCGGCCGCGGGGGCTGGTGTGTGCGGGGTGCCATGTGCGCGGGCACGAGCGGTTCGCGCCGCCGCGCCGCGACGGGTCCATTGCGAATTCGGGGCCGCGCGAGACGCTGCCGCACGGCGGCGCCACGCGCACGCCGGCGTTTCTCCGCTCGGAGTTCTGCCGCGACTGCCACCAGTTCCGGCCGGACGGCTTCGCCCTCAACGGCAAGCCGCTCCAGAACACGTACGCGGAATGGCAGGCGAGCCGCTTCGCGCGCGCCGGTGTGCAGTGCCAGGACTGTCACATGCCGGACCGTCGCCACCTCTGGCGCGGCATCCACGATCCGGGGATGGTCACGGCGGGCGTCACGATCGCCCTCGTGCGCGAGGCGGTGCCGGGCGCGGTGGCGGCGACGCTGCGGGTGGAGAACACGAATGTCGGTCACGCCTTTCCCACGTACGTCACGCCGCTCGTGGTGCTGCGCGCCGAGCTCCTCGACGCCAACGGCCGCCCGATCGCCGGCAGCCGCGAAGAGCACATCATCGGCCGCCAGATCGAGCTCGATCTCTCCAAAGAGCTGACCGACACGAGGCTGTTGCCCGGAGAGCGTGCCGAGCTCCGCTACCGGCGCCCGCTCATGCCCGCCGCGCGCGCCCGCTTCAGCGTCGTCGTCTACCCCGACGCCTTCTACACCGCCTTCTTCGAAACCCTACTTCGCCAGGGCGCCGGTCGCGGCGCCGCAGACATCGAAGCGGCCCTGGCCGCCACACGCCGCTCATGGTTCACGATCTTCGTCGAAGACATCGAAGCCAGCTGAAAAGTCATCCGCGCGCTCGCCGCGAGCCGTCCGTGCGCCCGTGCAGGCGTGCGCGAGCGTTCGGGAGCAGGGCCCGTGCGTTCGGCGGGGGCGGGGTGGGCTTCGGGGGTCCGGGACCCGTTTCCCTCTCAACCAGGACCGCACGTCAGCATTTCGAGGAGTGCCGCGGCTTTGCCGCGGCGCTGCCGAGCGTGGGGGGCTTGGGGGGCCCT
>CAYQQT010000826.1:0-1719 GCA_964419375.1 uncultured bacterium | reverse complement strand
CGAAGCGGATCTTGATCGTCGATGATGAGCCGTTGATCACCGAAGTCCTCAGCGAGCACTTCAAGGGCGACTACGAGGTCGAGACCGCGCTCAACGGGACCGCGGCGCTCACCGCCGTCCTGCGGCAGCGTCCCGACGTCGTCCTGCTCGACATCAACATGCCGCGGATGAACGGGGTCGAGGTCCTCAGGGACATCAAGCAGATCGACGAGACGATCGCGGTCATCATGGTGACCGCCAACGAGCAGATCGCGCTCGCGGCGGAGGCGCTCAAGAGCGGCGCCTTCGGCTACGTTCCCAAGCCATTCGACTTCCGCTACCTCGACCACATGGTGGCGGCCATCTTCGACGCCCCTCGGAAGCCTCGCCGCTGACCCCGTAGCACCGCGGGCCGATCCCGTAGGGTCGGCAACCCACGAGTCGCTGGCACCCGCCTTGCTCCAGTCAGGAGTGGGGGGGACTTCATGAAAGATTCACGTCTGTTCGCCCTGGGTTTCGGTGCGCTCCTCGCCCTGATCGTCGCCATACCCCTGTCGATCGTGGCCCTGACGGATACCGGCACCGCCGGCGCGTCGACGGCCTCGCCCCCGGTGGTGGCGCAGGCCCAGGGCGCGACGTCCCCGAGCGCGTCCTCTGGCGACACGGCCACCACACTGGCCGTCGTCGGTGTCGTCGCCGGCCTGTTGATCGTCGTGGGCATCGGGGTGAAGATGTTCGATCTCAGGCGCAAGCGGCAGGCCGAGGCCGTGCAGCTGCAGGCGCAACTGTCCGACGCCCTTCTGCGTGAAGGCGGCCTGTCCATCACGCCCACCGCGCACATCCCTCTGTGGGCAGGCGGTCCGGTGACCGTCGAGCTGTCGGGGCCCGCGCCGTCGTCGCCGGAAGGACGCGAGGCCGCGCTGCAGCTCGTGGAGCGCGAGGCGGCCCGTATCCGCCCCGACGTGCGCGTGATCGATCGCATTCAGCGCGCCGCCTGATCTCGGCTACGATAGCCCTCGCGACCGGCGCCCTGCCGGCCGCGACCTATGGATGACTTCGAGTCCTGGACCCAGCGCGCGCGGGCGAGCGCCCGCCGCGGTCGCTTTGCCGAAGCCGAAGTCGCCTACCGTCGGGCGCTCGACCTGCGTCCGGACGACGTCAAGACGCGCCTGGACCTCGCCCTCGCCCTGCGCCGGCAGCGGCGCGCGGATGCCGCCGAGCGCGAGCTGCGCGAGGCGGTCGTACGCGCGCCGGATTCCGCTTCCGCCCACGCCGAGCTGGGCGGCGTGCTCTTCGAGCGCGCCCGCTACCCGGAGGCGGCGGCCGCCTTTCGTGAGGCTCTCCGGCACCGCCCGGACTACGCCAAGGCCCACGTGAACCTCGCCCTCGCTCTCGAGCGCGCCGGCGACTTCGCGGGCGCCGAGGCGCCCCTGCGCGAGGCCGTGCGCCTTCGGCCGGGTGACGCGCACGCCCGCGCCACCCTGGCGCGCGTGCTTCGCCGCCAGCGACGGCCGAACGACGCCGAGCACGCCCTTCGCGAGGCCCCCGAAGAATCCCCGGACACACTGCTCGAGCTGGCGGGTGCGCTGCTCGAGCAGAGCAAGCCGGCAGAAGCGGCGGACGTCTTCCGGCGCGCGCTCGCGCTGCGGCCATCGTTCAAGGCGCACTTCGGGCTCGGCCTCGCTCTCGAGCGCCAGGGCCGCGCCGCCGCCGCCGGCGCCGCCTTTCGCGAGGCGGGGC
>CAYQQT010000825.1:0-1719 GCA_964419375.1 uncultured bacterium | reverse complement strand
CATCACGTCGCCCACGCGGCGCCCGAGCCAGCACGCGACGGGCTCGGGCAGGCGTCCCGCGGCGCGGGCGAGCGTGCGGACGATCACGTGGAGCGGCGTCGCCGCTCCTTGAGGATCTCCATCGCGATCGGAATCAGCGAAAGCACGATGATGATCGCCACCACGATGTGGATGTGCTCGTTGATGTTCGGGACCGTCTGCCCGAGGAGATAGCCGGCCCACGTCATGCTGGTCACCCATCCCACGCCGCCCGCCACATTATAGAGAAGGAAGCGGCGATACTCCATCCCCGCCACCCCCGCCACCACGGGCGCGAAGGTGCGCACCAGCGGCACGAAGCGCGCGATCACGATCGTCTTGGCGCCGTGACGCGCATAGAAGGCGCGCGTGCGCTCCACGTGCCGCGGGTTGAAGAGCAGGGATTTGGGCCGGGTGAAGAGCCGGGGGCCCATCCGCGCTCCGATGGCGTAGCCGACGCTGTCACCGACGACGGCGGCGATGACGAGCAGCACATTAACCCACCAGATGTTGAGGGCCCCGGTGGCCGCCACGAGTCCGGCCGTGATGAGCAGGGAATCACCGGGCAGGAAGAAGCCAACCAGCAGCCCCGTCTCGGTGAAGACGATGAGGACGAGCCCGATGTAGCCGCCCCACCGGATCAACGCGTCGAGGGAATACATCCCCGTCGCGAGGTCGTACAGGAACTGCAACGTCCGGGATCCCGGCTCCCGACCGCTACCGGTGCGCGGGCGCGGGCATCCGCGCGGCGTCGGCCACGCGGATGCGCATGCCGTAGAACGACCGCCACACGAACACCATGGAGATCGCGAGGAAGAGGGCGGACAAGAACAGGCTGAGGCCGGGCCCGTTGTTGGCGGTGAGGGTGACGGCGAGCTCCACCGCCAGCAGCCCGAAGAGCGTGGTGAACTTGATGACGGGATTCATGGCGACGGACGAGGTGTCCTTGAAGGGATCGCCCACGGTGTCGCCGACGACGCACGCCGCATGCAGCGCGCTGCCCTTCTCCTTCAGCTCCGTCTCCACGATCTTCTTGGCGTTGTCCCAGGCGCCGCCCGCGTTGGCCATGAAGACGGCCTGGTAGAGGCCGAAGAGGGCGATCGAGATGAGGTAGCCGATGAAGAAGTAGGGCTCGAAGAAGGCGAAGGCGAGCGTGGAGAAGAACACGGTGAGGAAGATGTTGAACATGCCCTTCTGCGCGTACTGCGTGCAGATCTCCACCACCTTCTTGCTGTCCTCCACGGAGGCCTTCGTGACGCCCTCGAGCCGGATGTTGGCCTTGATGAACTCCACCGCCCGGTAGGCGCCGGTGGTGACCGCCTGCATGGAGGCGCCCGTGAACCAGTAGATGACGGCGCCGCCCGTGATGAGCCCGAGCAGGAAGGGCGGATGCAGGAGCGAGAGCTTGTCCAGGTTCTGCGTCAGCCGATCGGTGAGGATGACGATGATGGAGAAGATCATGGTGGTAGCGCCCACCACCGCGGTCCCGATGAGCACCGGCTTCGCGGTCGCCTTGAACGTGTTGCCGGCGCCGTCGTTCTCCTCCAGCAGGTCCTTGGCCCGCTCGAAATTGACGTCGAAGCCGTGCGCCTGGCGGATCTGCTGCCGCACGTTCGGGATCTGCTCGATGACGGACAGCTCGAACACCGACTGCGCGTTGTCGGTGACGGGGCCGTAGGAGTCGACGGCGATGGTGACGGG
>CAYQQT010000824.1:0-1721 GCA_964419375.1 uncultured bacterium | reverse complement strand
GCAGGGCCACGCCTCAGTCGGGAACGCCTCGCCGCCTAGGATCTGGGCATTTTTGTCGCGCCTCGTGATCCCCGAAGGGGGAAGCGCCATGCGCGTTTTTCAGCAGCCTGCCGGCCCGGACTATCATGCGCGGCGCGCGTGTCGCTCATGAATAATCCAGGCAGCATGGCGAGCAGTACGGTGGCGGCGATCGCGGCGCAGGTGGACGGGCTCCGCACGGACCTCGTCGGCCTGCGCCGCGATCTCCACCGCCACGCCGAGACGGCGTGGACGGAATTCCGCACGGCGTCCATCGTGGCCGAGCGCCTCACGGCGCTCGGCTTCGACGTGTCGCTCGGCCGCAAGGTGATGGTGGCGGGCGCGCGCATGGGCGTGCCCGCGCCCGACGTGATCGACGCCGCCTTTCGCCGCGCCCGCGACGAGGGCGCGCGCGCCGAGCTGCTGTCCGAGATGGAAGGCGGCTTCACGGGCGTGGTGGCCCGGATGAAGGGCGCACGCCCCGGCCCGTCGATCGCGTTCCGATTCGACATCGACGCCAATGACCTCAATGAGTCCCGCGAGGCCGCTCACCTGCCCGCGCGCGAAGGCTTCGCGTCGGTGCACGCGGGCGCCATGCACGCGTGCGGGCACGACGGCCACACCACCATCGGCCTCGGCCTCGCCGCCGTGCTGGCGAGGCTGCGTGCCGAGTGGCCGGGCAGCGTCACGCTCGTCTTCCAGCCTGGTGAAGAAGGCGTGCGCGGCGCCCGCGCCATGGTGGAAGCGGGCGTGGTGGACGACGCCTCCGTGATGGTGTGCTGCCACCTCGGCGCGCAGTCGAAGATAACGGGCCATATCATAGGCGGCATCTCCGGCTTCCTCGCCACCACCAAGCTCGACGCGGTCTTCACAGGCGCCGAGTCCCACGCCGCCCTCGAGCCCGAGACGGGTCGCAGCGCGCTGCTCGGCGCCGCCACCGCCGTGCTGAACCTGCACGCGATCCCCCGTCACAGCGGTGGCGAGTCGCGGATCAACGTGGGCGTGCTGCAGGCGGGCACCGGCCGCAACATCACGCCGGGGCGCGCCCTGCTGAAGCTCGAGACGCGCGGCGCCACCGCCGAGGTGAACGAGTACATGGAAGCGCGCGCCCGCGCCGTGCTGGCGGCCGCCGCCGCCATGCACGGGCTCGGCATCGACATCAGCGTGGCCGGCGCCACTCCGAGCGCCACGAGTGATGCCGCGCTCATCGCGCGTGTGCGGGCGGCGGCGGGACACATTGCCGACGTCACGACGTTCGAGGACACGGCCTTCGCGACGGCGAGCGACGACGCCTGCGCCTTCATGCGCCGCGTGCAGGAGCGGGGCGGGCTCGCCGCCTACATCATCGTGGGCGCCGCGCTGGCCTCCGGCCACCACACGCCGCGCTTCGACTTCGACGAGGCGGCCCTGCCCCTCGGCGTCAAGCTGCTGGGATCGCTCGCGTGGGATCTCGCCACCCGCCCTCTCAGCCGAGAAGCGCCATGACGTCCTGGCGGCTCGGCTGCGACATCGGGGGCACGTTCACCGACTTCGTCCTCCTCGACGAGGCCACGGGCGCCTTCACCGTCGAGAAAGTGCTCACCACCCCCGCCGACCCCTCCGAAGCCGTGGACGACGGCGTGGGCAAGCTGCTCGCGCGCCACCCGGGCTTCGTCACCGCCACCGAGCACGTCATCCACGGCACCACGCTCGTCATCAACGCC
>CAYQQT010000823.1:0-1723 GCA_964419375.1 uncultured bacterium | reverse complement strand
CCTGTCACGCGTCCAGACCTCAGCTGGCCTGGCGCCTGTCCGCCACCGGTTTTCGCATTTCCTGTTCTGAGGTTGGGAGCGCATCGACGCGCGCGATTCGCGGCAGCGTCACGGGACGGCCGTCTCGCGCGGAACGGTAGATTGCTTCCACAATTCGCACGTCCTGGAGTCCCTCGAGGCCGGAGGGCTCCGGCTGCTTGTCCTGAAGAATGCAGTTGGAGAAGTACACGAGCTCGCCCGCGAACTGGTCCGTGCGCTCGAACTGCACCTCCTCGCGCCGGCCCTGGCGGACGATCTCCATCAGCATGGGCGTCTCGTACTCGTAGGCGTTGGAGAGCCGGATGTAGCCCTCCTCGCCGAACATCGTGAAGATCGCCATCGGCTCCTCGCCGAAGCTCGTGTGGAAGTGGGCGAGGCGGTCCTCCGGGAAGCGGATGAGCGCCACCGTGCTCTCGTCGACGTCGCCGCCGTAGCGGCGGCTGAGGCGCGAGGTCATCGCCATCACCTGGGCGGGCTCGGTGCCGAACAGGTTGCGGGCGGTGTTGATGCAGTAGACCCCGAGGTCGTACACGGTGCCGCCGCCCAGCCGCCGCTGCAGCCGGATGTCGTCCGGCTGGTCCACCCGGATCGTGAAGTCGGAACTGAAGGTCTTGGGCACGCCGATGGCGCCGCTGCGCACCAGCTCGAGCGCCTTGAGGGTCGCCGGCTGGAAGTGCAGCCGGTAGGCGACCATCAGCTTGACCCGGTTCGTCTGGCAGGTGCGCAACATCCGCCGGCACTCGTCGGCCATCACGGCCATCGGCTTCTCGCAGAGCACGTGCGCGCCGGCGCGCGCGGCTTCCACGGTGTAATCGCAGTGCATGGAGTTCGGCAACGCGATGTAGACGGCGTTGACGTCGTCTCGTTGCAGGCACTGGCGGAACTCGTCGTACTGATATGCCGCCACGTGGTATTCCTGCGCGAGCGCCTGTGCTTTGTCGCGGTCCCCGGACACAATGGCGACGAGACGTGAGTTCTCGCCCGCGCGCGCGAACGCGGGCAGGATCGCGTGCTGCGCGATGTCGCCCATCCCGACTACGGCGTATCCGATCTGTTTCGCCATCCCCGTCGCTCCCCTTTTACGCTCGTTATTGCAAAGAGTTGGAGTGCAAGGCGGGGGCCATGGAGATGCAACACATACGTGCGGTCGCGTTCCGCCGAGGATCCGCCGCGTGTGCGCCGCGATCTCGACGGAGCCCATCCCATGGGGGTCACCCGTCGCGCCACCGCGACATCTCGTGCTTGTGTTGTACTCAACTCCTGATTAGCCTTTGTATCGATGGTCGTGGACGAGCTCCTTCGGCGCGGCGAAATCGGTGAAATTGTCGGTGCGCTCGCATCAGGTCGCACGACTCTGCTCGTTCGCTGTCTGCGTACGGTGACCGCCGCGGGCGGAGTGGCCGCGCTCGTCGACGTTGACGGCACCTTTGACCCGTATTCCGCGGAGCGAGCAGGGGTCGATCTGCGCCGCGTGCTCTGGGTGCGTGGCGACGGCCATCGCGACCGCGCGCTGCGGGCCGCGGACGTGCTCATCCGCTGCCCGGGCTTCGCCCTCGTGGCCCTCGACGTGGGGGAGAGTGTGCCGCGGCTGTCCCTGTCGGCGGCGTTTCGCTGGAAGCTGGCGGTACGGCGCGCCGGCGTCGCCCTGCTCGTCGTGGGGCGGCGGCGGGTCACGGGCGGCGCC
>CAYQQT010000822.1:0-1724 GCA_964419375.1 uncultured bacterium | reverse complement strand
CACTGCGGAATGTCCAATCACGGATACGGTTGTTGAAAAGCGTCTACGCCGCGTGACGGCGCTTCGCGCGCCGCTCGCGCGCGCCGCCTTTGCCACCCTTCGGCGGCTCGCGCTTCGGCGGCGGCTCGCGCTTCGTCGGCCCCGCCGGCCCGCCGGCGAGCTTCACGACGATCGGGCGCTGCCGGATCTGCACGTTCTTCATCCGCTCGAGCACGCGGTCCACGTACTCCGCCGGGATGTCGACGAACGTGAACTTCGTGTGGATGTCGATGGCGCCGATGACGTGGCCGGGGATGTCCGACTCGCCCGCGATCGCGCCGACGATGTCGCCCGGGCGAATGCCGGCCTCGCGCCCCGCATCCACGAACAGCCGCACCATCGGGCCATCGGCGCTCGGCGCCGCGGGCGCCTCCGGCATCGCCTCGATGGTGATCGGCTTGCCGGCGGCGGCGAGACGCGCGGCGGCGGCGGCGATCTCCGCCATGTCGATACCGGCTTCTTCCGCGAGCTCTTCGACGAGCGCCAGGTACGGCTCGAGCCCTTCTGCCGCCGATGACTCGAGCAGGCGCCGCTTGAACGACTGCACGCGACGCTGGGCCACATCCGCCGCGGACGGCATGCGCATGGGCGCGATGCGGTGGCCCGTGAAGCGCTCGATCACCTTGAGGAGCCGTGTCTCGCGCGGCGTGATGAAGAGGATCGCGGTGCCGCTCCGGCCGGCGCGCCCCGTGCGCCCGATGCGGTGGACGTAGCTCTCGGCGTCGAAGGGGATGTCGTGGTTGATGACGTGCGTGATGCGCTCGACGTCGAGGCCGCGCGCCGCCACGTCCGTTGCGATGACGATCTCCACCAGACCATCGCGCAGACGGCGTATGACGGCTTCGCGCGCCTGCTGGGTCATGTCGCCGTGCATGGCTTCGGCGGCGTAGCCGCGCGCCTGCAGGCGTTCCGTGAGCTGCGCGGCGCTATTCTTGGTGCGGACGAAGACGAGCGCCGCTTCGGGCGCTTCGACTTCCAGCACGCGGGTGAGCGCGTCCAGCTTCTGGCGCTCGGTGACGTTGAGGTAACGCTGGTCGACGGCGGCCACGGTGACGGTCTGCGTCTCGATGGCGATGGTCTCGGGATCGCGCAGGTGGCGCTCGGCGATCTTCCGAATGGCGGGCGGCATGGTGGCGGAGAAGAGCGCCATCTGCCGTTCCTCGGGCATCTCGCGCAGGATCGTTTCGACGTCGTCGATGAAGCCCATGCGCAGCATCTCGTCCCCTTCGTCGAGGACGACCATGCGAATCGCTTCGAGGTTGAGCGTCTCGCGGCGCAGATGATCCATGATGCGGCCGGGCGTGCCGACGACGACGTGCACGCCGGCGTGCAGCCGCTTGATCTGCTGCTGCATGCCCTGGCCGCCGTAGACGGGCAGCACGCGCAGCGGCCCGAGCCCCTTGCCGTAGGTGTGGATGGCTTCGGCCACCTGGATCGCGAGCTCGCGGGTGGGCGTGAGCACGAGCGCCTGCACCTCGGCGCGCTTCAGGTCGATCGTCTGCAAGATGGGAAGGGCAAACGCGGCCGTCTTGCCGGTGCCGGTCTGCGCCTGGCCGATGACGTCGCGGCCGGCGAGCAGCGCGGGGATGGTGCGCGCCTGGATGGGCGTGGGAGCTTCGTAGCCGACGGCGGTGACGGCGGCGAGGAGTGTCGGAGTAAGGCCGAGGTCGGAGAAGGTGGGCATG
>CAYQQT010000821.1:0-1727 GCA_964419375.1 uncultured bacterium | reverse complement strand
CAGCGCCGCGGCGAGGATCAGGGGTGGGAGCGGAAGGACACCTTCCACGATGCTCATGCTAGCCTTGAAACCAATTCCGGAAAAGGTTTGGAAAAGTCTACTTTTCGACTATCCACTCTTCCCGCCTCGCCGGAGATGGATCTAAGGAATCCACGTATTTACGATTTCGTTCCCGGCCTAACGGAAGGCATCCGCATTGCAGCCATTTCCCCAGCCGCAAAGGAGGACCGGAATGCAGAAGACGCCCGAATCGCTTACCGTCGAGGTCCGACTTCTGACGGATCCATGCTTGTGGACATGGGATATCCGGGATCGGATGCGCGGCGATGTCGTCGACAGCAGTTGGACGGGCGAGTGGATGGCGTACGAGTCACCGGAAGAAGCCTACCGCGCTGGTCGGCGGCGGCTCACCTCGATCCGCCCCCACTGAGCCGCGCGCGACACCCGGCGCCGCTACGGCGCGCCGGGCGCCACTGCGCATGACCTACGAAGCCTTCAGCCCCAGCGTGGCCATTCCTGCCTTGGCCGCCGCCTCCGACTCCGCGTGCTTGCCTTCCGCGTGCAGCTTCTGCGCTTCGGCCGCCTTCTGCTTGGCGTCGTAGCTGGCGTTGTCGAAGCGATTGCCGGCCGCGTTGTTGATCTGCGTGATCAGCTTGGGGCACTGAAAGGCCAGCGCCGGGCCGACGAACACCAGCGACGAGAGGCCGAGGACAGCCGTGAGGACGAGACGCTTCATAGGGTCACCTCTGTTGGTTGTGGGTGGGACCGCTGGCGGCGATTATACCCCCTGCCCGAGGGTTCGCTACGCATGTGCGGCAAGGTCCACGAAGATGCCGTCCCCCTGCACGCGCACGGGGAAGCAGGCCACGCGCACGGCCGGGTTGTTGACGTTGGCGCCCGTGCTCACATCCCATCGCCACGCGTGCCACGGGCACGACACCACCCGCCCCTCGAGGTCGCCCTCGCCCAGCGGACCCCCTCGATGCGGGCACGAATTGTCGATGGCGTAATAGGTCCCGTCGACGTTGAAGAGGGCAACACTGCGGCCTCCGGCCTCGACGACCAGGCCCTCGCCGGCGGCAAGCTCGCCGACGGAGCCGACCCTCGTCCCCACACTGTCCAAGCCCATCGGTCGCCTCCGCGATAGGATGGGTCAGGTATCCGACGCTACCGACCACGTGTCAAGCCCGCGCGGGTGAGCGGCCCGTTTCTTGATCGTCCAGCAGGACGCACTCAGACACCGTCACCAAGGAGAGGATAGATGCCGCAAGGATCGACCACCTTTCACGAATCCGAAGAGCGGCTGCGACCCGAGACCCGCGACATGCACCGCGCCATCGTCAGTCTCATGGAGGAGCTGGAGGCGATCGACTGGTATCAGCAGCGGATGGACGCGGCCGAGGACGACGAGCTCCGCGCCATCCTCCGCCACAACCGTGACGAGGAGCAGGAGCACGCGGCCATGGTGCTCGAATGGATCCGGCGCCGCAGCCCCTCCTTCAGCGGGCACCTGCGAGAGTTCCTGTTCACCGAGGGTCCGATCACCGGGCGCGAGCAGGCGCTCGAGGGTAAGGCGGCGGGTAACGGCGCGGCCGCGCGGTCGAGCGCGGGAGCCGGCGTCGGCTCCCTGCGTGGAGGACGATGATGGACTATTTACGCCGCAACACCGCACCGCTCTCCGCCCGCGTGTGGCAGGCGCTCGACGAGGCGGTGGCGCAGGCGGCCCG
>CAYQQT010000820.1:0-1731 GCA_964419375.1 uncultured bacterium | reverse complement strand
GATCGTACGTGCCCTCGGCGGTGGCGCCGATGAAGACAATGCGGTCCTTCACGCGCTCCGCGCCCCGGCCCTGGAGGATGTCCACGGCGGGGATGCTCAGCATGGTGCCGGGCGGCCCCGCGTAGTCGACGAGGACGCGTGCGCGCGCGTCGATGGGAATGGCGACGTCGCCGAGCATGACGGCGTTGCCGAAGTCCAGCTTGAGCGCGAAGGCATCGATGCCCGCCGCCACCCGCACCGCTTCGAGGGCGAGGCTCGGATAGTGCGCGTGGAGCCGTCCAGCTCAGCGAGCATGTTCACGTGGCCGACGCTCGTCGCCGCCGCGAGCAGGGGCGGAATGGGAAAGCTGGCGGAGGCCGCCGCGATGGGCGGGGCGGCGCCCCGCTCCGCGTAGTTCTTGAACGAGCCGAGCGCCGATTTCACGGGGGCGCCGCGTCGCTCCGGCGGCGCGGTGGGGTCGGTGGTGCTGAGCACGAAGTTGCTGGCGAGGATGACGCGTCCGCTCGCCGTGATGGCCTTCGCGAGAGTGGCGTCGGCGCCCGGCTCGGCGGCCGCGCGCTCGGCTTTCCGCACGGCCGCAGCAGGGGCGCCGCGCGCGCGCATGCGCCGCGCGATGCGCGCCGCCGCTTCCTGCTCGCCGCTCTTCTCAGCCTCCGTGAGGAGCACGTCGAAGGCGATGACCGCCGCCCCCGCCGCATCGAGCTTGCGGACGAGGTCCGCCTGCACGGAGCGCGACCACGGCCACCTGGGGATGGGCGCCGCGCGGGCCGCGCAGCCGGAAGTGTTGATCATAGAGGGTGAAACTCCACGATCTTGAAGAAGTCGGGCGCCATCAGGTACACGATGGTCACCATCACGATGATGCCGAGCGCGATGGCGAGCGTGTTGCGGTGCGTGCCTTTCGCCGCCGCTACTATTCGGCCTTGAAGTACTTCGCGGACGGGTGATGGAAGACGAGGGCGGACACGGACGCTTCCGGATCCATCATGTGGCCTTCCGTCAGATGGACGCCGATCTGCTCGGGGCGGAGCAGCCGCCACAGCGTGGCCTGGTCGGCGAGGTCGGGGCAGGCGGGATACCCGAACGACACCCGCAGGCCGCGGTACCGCGCCTTCAGGAGATCACCGAGCGGGGTGCCGGGCGCGTCGGGGAAGCCCCACTGGGTGCGCAGCCGCGCGTGCAGCATCTCGGCGAGGCCCTCCGCGCATTCGATGGCCAGCGCCTGCAGCGCGTGCGACCGCAGATACTCGCCGCGCTCCTTGAGCGTCTCCGCGCGCGCGCGCACGCCCTCGCCGCACGTCACCGCGAACAGCGCCACGTAGTCGTCGACGTCGCCGCGCACGTAATCGGCCAGGCAGCGCTGCTCGCCGTCGCGCTGGCGCGGGAATGTGAACCGCGCCGCCTCCGCGCCCGCTCCGTCGAAGAGGGTGATGGTCTCGCCCGCGCCGCGGGCCCGGTACCAGCGGTAGACGGCGTGCGCGCGCACCCAGCCCTCCGCGGCCGCCTCGCGCTTGAGCGTCTCCACCGTCTCCTGCAGCTCCAGCGCCTTGGCGTCGCCCTCCTCGAGAAGCCGCGCCACCGGGCCGCGCAGCCCGAGGTGCTTGCCGTAGAGCATCTGGACGTTCAGGTAGGGATAGACGTGAGCGAGCGGCACGTCGCGCAGCACGTGGGGCTCGAGGTCCGGTGGCACCGGCGCCTCGACGCGCGGCAGCGCCGCCGGCGCGCGCGTGG
>CAYQQT010000819.1:0-1733 GCA_964419375.1 uncultured bacterium | reverse complement strand
GGCTGGTAAACGGAGGGGCGGGGCGCCGCGGTGGTTCGCCGCTCTCTTCCTCGTGCTGCGAACCACCGCGGCGCCCCGCCCCGCTCCTCCTGTGGCTGGCGAGCACGTTACGCCCATCCGCGCGAGTTGGCGTCTCGCTTCGCTCGCCCTGCGCGACTGTTACGCGCGCATCGACAGGTGGCGCGGGAGGACTCCGATGTAGTGGGCCCGGGGGCGGATGAGGCGGTTGTCGGCGTATTGCTCGGTGATGTGGGCGAGCCAGCCGGCGGCGCGGCCCACGGCGAAGATCGAGGTGCAGAAGTCGGGGGGGATGTCGAGAGCGTCGTAGACGACGGCGGAGAAGAAGTCGACGTTGACGGGCAGGCTCGTGCGGGCGCGCATGGTGTCGTAGACGCGCTCGGCCACGTCGAACAGGCGCCCTTTGCCGGTGGCCTCCGCCATCGACTTCGCCATCCCGCGCAGCACGCGGGCGCGCGCGTCGTCCACCCGGTACACGCGGTGACCGAAGCCCGGCACGCGCGCCTTGGGGTCGCCGCGCTCGGCCTTCGACAGCCGCGCCCGGCCTCCGAGACGCTCCTCCACGAACGCCTCCGCGCGCGCGGGGTCGCCGATCTCGCGCAGCATGACGAGCACGTCCTCGTTGGCGCCGCCATGGCGCGGGCCCTTGAGGGTGGCGATGGCGGCCACCACCGCCGCGTGCAGGTCGGCCAGCGTCGCCACCGCCACCCGCGCCGCGAAGGTGGAGGCGTTGAACTCGTGGTCGGCGTGCAGCGTGAGGACGATGTCGAGCACGCGCGCGACCTCGGGCGACGGCGCCCGCCCCTCCAACAAGGAGAGGAAGTACGCCGCGTGCGAGGCGCCGGCTTCGCCGGGGACGGGCTCGCGCCCCGTCCGAATGCGCTGCCACGCGGCCACGATCTCCGGCACGCGGTTCATGACCCGGAAGGACTTCCTGAGATTCGCGTCCGGGTCGCTCGCGCGCGCGTCGGGGTCGAGGGCGGCGGCCAGGGACACGCCCGTGCGCAGCGCATCGAGCGGATGGCAGTCGCGCGGGAGCGTGCGGAGCAGGTTGGCCACGGGAGCCGGAAGCCCGCGCGCGGCCTTCAGCCGCGCACGAAAGTCGGCCGACTCCTTCGGCGACGGCAGCTCGCCCGTCCACAGGAGGGCGGTGACATCCTCGAAGGGCACGGCGCCCGCGAGGTCGCCGATCTCGTAGCCGCGGTAGAAGAGCCGGCCGGCGCCACCGTCGATGGCACAGATCGCCGACCGCGCCGCAATGACGTCCTCGAGTCCCGCTTTCCAGCCCGTGCTCATGAAAGGCCTCCGTGGTGGGGATTCGTCCGAATTGATTCTACATGATGTATATTGATTATACTTGATGTACCAGAAAACGCGGTCGACCGGACGATGCCGGCGCTGTTAGCCTGAAGAGGCGATGGCGAGAATCATCCTCGACGGCGAGGAATACCTGACGGTGGACGAGGCGGCGCGCCTGCTGGACGTGAAGCCGGCCACGCTGTACGCCTACGTGAGCCGGGGCATTCTCAAATCGTACCGGCAGGGGATGAAGCGCCAGCGCCTGTACCGCCGCGCCGAGGTCGACGCCCTCCTGAAGCTCGACCGCGGCCGCGCCCCACAGATCCCGCCGGCGGATTCCTGGATTCGGGATTAGTTGGATGGGGGGCCTCGACGGACCCCCCAAGCCCCCCGAGCGCTCGGCAGCGCCCCGGCAA
>CAYQQT010000818.1:0-1737 GCA_964419375.1 uncultured bacterium | reverse complement strand
AGACGTGGCGCAGCACGATGCGGAGGTGGGAGCCGCCGGCCGCGCGCGCGGCCTCGATGTACGGGTTGGCCACGATACCGAGCGCGACCGAGCGCACGGTCCGCGCCGCCGTCGGCGTGAGCAGGATCGTCAGCGCGAGGATCACGTTGTTCACGGACTGGCCCACCGCCGCCATGAGCGACAGCGCGAGGATGATCGGTGGCAGCGCCATGACGCAGTCCACCACGCGCTGGCTCGTCGTGTCGAGCGTGCCGCCGAAGTAGCCGGTGCACACGCCCCACAACGAGCCGAGCGTGACCCCGACCAGCACCGACGCGAGTCCCACGTAGAGCGACAGGCGCGCGCCCCAGATCACGCGGCTCAGCACGTCGCGCCCGAGCTGATCGGTCCCCATCGGAAACTCGCGCCCGGGTGGCACGAACTGCGCGAACGTCGCCTCCTTCGGCCCGTGCGGCGCGAGAACCGGCGCGAGCAGCGCGGTCACCACGAGCACCAGCGCGACCACAGCGCCCGCCACGCCAAGCGGCTGCCGCGCCATCAGGCGTCGCGCGGTGTTCACGCGAGACGGATCCGCGGGTCGAGCCATGCGTAGAGCAGGTCGACGATGAGGTTCAGCACCAGGAAGATGAGCGCCATCACGAAGATGATCGCCTGCACCGTCGGATAGTCGCGGTAGCTCACCGCCTGCACGAGCGCCGTCCCCATGCCCGGCACCGCGAAGATGATCTCCATGATCACGAGGCCGCCGAGCAGCCGCCCGCCCCACCACCCGATGAACGTCACCACGGGCAGCAGCGAGTTGCGGAGCGCGTGGCGGTAGAACACCGCGCGGTCGGAGAGCCCCTTCGCGAACGCCGTGCGCACGTAATCCTGCCGCACGACCTCGAGCATCTGCGAGCGCGTGAGCCGCATGATCGGCGCCGAGATGTAATACGCCTGCGCGAGCGCCGGCCAGATGAGCTGCTTGAGGTTTTCCGCGGGGTTCTCGGTGAGCGCCGAGTACTCCAGCGGCGGCAGGTACCGGAAGACGCGGACGAGCAGGTAGAGGATCAGCACGCCCGTGAAGAAGATCGGCAGGCTCAACCCGCTGATCGACAGCACGCGAACCAGATAGTCGAGCCACGTGTTCTGGTGCACGGCCGAGATAACGCCGAGCGGGATCGCCCACAGCATCGCGAGGCCGAGCGTGAGGATGGCGAGCTCCATCGAGCGGGGGAACCGCTCGATCAGGATGTCGCGGACGGGGCGTCGCTGGCTGTAGGACTCGCCGAAGTCGAGACGGGCGGCGTCGCGCAGCCACACGAGGTACTGGATGATGACGGGCCGGTCGAGCCCCAGCTCGGTGCGGATCTGGCGGATCTGCTTCTCCTGCACCGAGCTCTGCTCCGACCCGGTCTGGTAGACGAGGATCTCCGCGATGTCGCCGGGCACCAGGCGCATGAGGACGAAGATCATGAGCGAGGCGCCGAAGAGCGTGGGAACGAAGAGGAGCAGCCGGTGGGCGACGTAGCCCTGCACGTCAGGCCATCGCTCCCCCGCGCTTGAGCGGCATCGCGTCAGGCGTGCATCATCAGTTGAACGTGAGCACGGTGCGCGCGACCTCGCCCGCCTTCATCGCGCGGAAGGCGTCGTTGATGTCCTCGAGCCGGCCGCGCCGCGTGACCATCTCGTCGAGCAGCAGCCGCCCCTGGCGATAGAACTCCAGATAGAGCGGGATGTCGAGGCGGAAGCGGTTGC
>CAYQQT010000817.1:0-1741 GCA_964419375.1 uncultured bacterium | reverse complement strand
CTAGGAGCCGGTCGTCTTCGCGCGCCGCGTGCGGATGGGCCGCTTCGGCGGCCGCGCCGGCTTGGGCGTGTCGGGCGGCTCGAGGCCGGTCTCGACGAAGCCGTAATGCAGCAGCTTCTTGGCGTCGAGGAAGGAGTGCGCGCGCGTGCGCGCCCCCAGCACGATCATCAGGTACTGCTGCCCGGCTCGCCACGCGGAGACGGCGAGGTTGTAGCCGGCCTCGTTCGTGAAACCCGTCTTCAGCGCCTGCACTCCGCCCGGATCCTTGAACAGCGGGATGTGACGCGCGTACACGCGGCCGTTCCAGATGAAGGTCTGGCCGCCGAGGAGCGGGCGCACCATCGCGTAGTCGTGCAGCAGGCGGCCGGTGAGCTCGGCGAGATCCCGCGCGGTGCTGCGCTGCGCGGGATCGGGCAGGCCGTGCGGGTTCGCAAAGCGCGTGGCGGTCAGCCCCAGCTCCCTCGCCTTGTCGTTCATCCGCGCCACGAACGTCGCTTCGTCGCCCGCCAGCCGCTCCGCGAGCGCGGTGGCGGCATCGTTGGCGGAGGCGATCGCCACGCCCTCCAGCAGCACGCGCAGCGACACTTCCTGGCCCGCCCGCAGCCCCATCCGATACCGGGGCGTGGCGGCGGCGTGCGCGCTCACGGTCACCATCTCGTCCAGGTCCGTGCGTCCCACGTCGAGATCCTCGCACGCCAGGTAGAGCGTCATGAGCTTTACGAGACTGGCGGGGGCGCGGTCGTGTTCGGCGTTCTTCGCGAAGAGGATCTTGCCGGAGGGGTCGAGCAGCAGCACGGCCTCCGCGTTCACGACGAGCGGGCGCCCGCTCTGCGCGGAGGCGACAGCGGGAGCGAGCAGGACCACGAGCGTCAGGAGCAGCGACGACCAGGAGCGGGATCGGAACACTGCGGGCATTCTAGCGAGCGGCCGCGCGCGCCAGCAAGCGAAAACCCGTCAACGCACCGCTTGCTTGAGCTCCTTGGACGGCTTGAAGCGCGGGATGCGCCCGCTCACGCTCACGGGAAGCCCGGTGCGCGGATTGCGCAGCGTGCGTGGCCGGCGGCGCGCGACGGAGAAGGTGCCGAAGCCGAGAAGCGAGACCGTCTCGCCACGACGGAGCGCCCCCCGCACCCCGGCCAGCATCGCGCGCAGCGCGCGATCCGTCGACGCCTTCGGCCAGTCGGCCGCGATGGCCATGCGCGCCACGAGGTCGGCGCGCGTCACATGCCGAACACGGTGCGCGCCTCGTCCATCACCGCTTCCGTGATGGCGGCGTAGCCCTTGTCCTCCGCGAAGCGCTCGATCGACCGCTTCGCCATGGGCCGGATGAAGGACGGAATGCGCTCGAGCCGTGCCTCCGCCGCCGGCTCCCACGTCACGCCGGACGGCGCCGTCGCCGCTGTCTGACCAGCGAGGCTCGCCGCGAAGGGACAGCCCGAGGCGGGCGCGTCCGTCGTGCCGCCCGCGCCCTCGAAGGCATCGGCGCGCGTGCCGGCCATGGTGGAGCGCAGGTTCTCGAACGGCTCCGCGGGCACCGTGCGCCCGCCCACCTTCACGCCGAGGCTGCGCACCATCTGCGTCTCGAAGGGATTGGTGAGCATCGCCACCCGGAAGCCGCACTGCGGGCACCGGAAGGTGACGTTGAGCGAGCCCTCGTCGGGACCCTCGGTGCTCAGGAGCTTCATCGGCTCGTCACAGTCGAGGCAGAGGAACTTCATGGCCGCGCCATTCTATCAGAGTC
>CAYQQT010000816.1:0-1744 GCA_964419375.1 uncultured bacterium | reverse complement strand
GGCAGCGTGGAGGCGCGCACGCTGTTGGAGGCGATGGGGAACAGCCAGTACTTCGATATTCGGTACTGGGCGCGGTCTCACCACGAGCTCACCGCGTTGATCGATCGAGGCACCGCCAAGGTGGGCGTGGTCATCCCGCCGGACTTCGCGCGCCAGCTCGCCCGGCGGCAGGCGAGCATCCAGGTGATCGTCGACGCCTCCGACCCCATGGTGGCCACGTCCGCCACCAATGCCGCGGCCGGCCTCGCCGCCGAGCGATCGCTGCAGCTTCTGACCAAAACACCGGAGGGGGCGGTGCTGCGCGCAGGGGTGCCGCCGCTCGATTTCCGCGTGCGCGCCTGGTACAACCCCGACCTCGTGTCCGCCATCTTCATCGTGCCCGGGCTCATCGGCGCCCTTCTGCTGCAAACGACGATCACCGCGATGGCGGTGTCCGTCGTGCGCGAGCGCGAGAAGGGCACGTTGGAGGCGCTCATCGTGAGCCCCATCCGCCGGTGGGAGCTGCTGCTCGGCAAGATCATTCCGAATCTCCTGACCGCCTACGGGCAGATGACGATGGCGCTGCTCGTGGCGCACTTCGTCTTCGACGTGCCCATCCGCGGCAGCCTGCCGCTGCTCTACGCGCTGTCGCTCGTCTTCATGTGGGGCAGCCTCGGCATCGGCATTCTCGTGTCGGCCGCCTCGCGCACGGTGCCGCAGGCGATGCAGCTGGCCTTCCTGACCTTCCTGCCCGCCATCTATCTCTCGGGCCTGCTCTTTCCGATCGAGGGCATGCCGCAGGTGGCGCAGTACCTGGCCGCCCTCATCCCGCTCACGTACTTCCTGCGCATCGTGCGGGGGATCGTCCTCAAAGGCATCGGCATCGAATACCTCTGGCCGCAGCTGCTGCCCCTCGTCGTGTTCGGCGCGGTCATCTTCACGCTCTCGGTGCTGCGCTTCCGCAAGCAGTTAGACTGATCACGTGACTCAGGTCGCTCGCGGGGCGGGGTGTCAGGTAGTCGGGTAGGATGAGGCCATGACACGACTCCTCGTTCTCTTCATCCTGTTCGCGGCGACGGCTCCTGCGCCGGCGGCGGCGGCGCCGCTCGCGCATCGCGAGGTGCTGGCGAACGGCATCGTGCTGCTCGTGGCGGAGCGCCCCGCCGTGCCCATCGTGGCCGTGCGCGTCTTCACGCGCGCGGGGGCCGTGTTCGATCCTCCTCAGCGCGAGGGTCTCGCCAACCTCACGGGGGCGCTTCTCACACGCGGCACCGCGAAGCGGACGGGGCCTGAGCTGGACGCGGCGATCGAGTTCGTGGGAGGGAGCCTGGAGGCCGGCGCGGGCCGCGAGGGCATGACGGCGTCGCTGGCGATCCTCAAGCGCGATCTCGCCCTCGGCCTCGATCTCCTCGCCGAGGTGGTGCTGACGCCGGCGTTTCCGGAAGCCGAGCTCAAGCGCCGCGTGGCGCAGATCCAGGCGGGGATCAAGCGCTCCGAGGAGGATCCGGGCACGGTGGCCGGCCGCGCGCTCGCGCGCCTCGTCTTCGCCAACCATCCCTACGGCCGCCCGTCGGAAGGCACGGTGGAGTCGGTGGGCAAGCTCACGCGCGACGACGTCGTGAAGTTCTATGGCGAGCGCGTGCGCCCGGACATCACGATCGTGGCGGTGGTGGGCGCGGTGACGGTGGACGAGGCCCGACGGGAAGTGCTGGCGCGTTTCGGAGCGTGGCCGCGGCCGCCGGCGCCTGCGGCCACCGCCGCCCCC
>CAYQQT010000815.1:0-1745 GCA_964419375.1 uncultured bacterium | reverse complement strand
ACGTACCGGCAGAGCGCGTGGTAGGCGAGCGGATCCTCCCGGCGCACGAGGTCGATGGCGCGGCGAATGGCCGACCGGTCGCCCTCCAACAGCTCTACGTCGATGTGGATGCGACAGAACGCGAGCGGATCGAAGTACGCGAAGGCGCTCAGCCATCCCCACAGCACGCCGACGAGGACGAGGGCGGCCATCGCGTACTTCATGACTCGAACTGCACGAGCGCTCTCAGGATGCGATCGTCCTCGCGGTAACACTCGGCCTCGAGGTCGTGGTAGTCCTCCGGGGAGCCGTGCTTGAGCGTCTGCAGGTCGAGCTTGACCGCCGTGTTGTCGTAGCCGACGAGCGACACGCGGATGAAGAGGTAGCAGCGCTCGCCGACATCGACCCACACCACGTACCGGAAGGTGAGGACACCGACGAGGGCCACCAGCACGCCGATGACGACCACGCGCCTACGGGTCACGTCCGCATCACCGTCCCGGATGGTAACGAGGCGTGGCCGCTCCGGCAAGCGTAGTATTGGCGAATGCTCGGAGAGTTCCGGAAGTTCCTGCTGCGCGGCAACGTGCTGGAGCTGGCGGTGGGCATCGTCATCGGCGCCGCCTTCACCGCGGTGGTCACGTCCTTCGTGAACGACCTCCTCATGCCGCCCATCGGGCTGGCGCTGGGGGGCCGGAACTTCAACGACCTCTTCGTGAGCCTGAACGGCGTCGCCTACCCCAGCCTGGCGGCCGCGAAGGCGGCGGGCGCCCCCACGCTGAACTACGGCGTCCTCTTCAATACGGTCCTCAACTTCGTCATCGTCGGCTTCGCCGTCTTCCTCCTCGTGCGCGCCGTGAACCGGATGACGGCGGGCCCCCCCGCGCCCACCACCCGCGAATGCCCGTACTGCACGACGGCCATCTCCCTGCGCGCCGTGCGATGTCCCCAGTGCACCTCGGAGGTGACTGCGGCCCGGCCGTGAGGTCGGCGCTCATCGCGCTCGGCGCGAGGCGCCGAGATCTGCGCCTGACCGCCATTCGCCGGGTGCTGCCGGCGGGGTCTGTTCGAGCGGGCCTTCGCGGGCGCCGACGTGTCGGTTGAGTGGCCCCTGCCCCTTCAGAATCCCTTGACGGGCCCGTTGTCCGCACTGTATCTAGGGGCGGGACATGACAACCCCACCCCGCCGCCTCTCGTCGCGCTCCGATGAAGGCCTTTATATTTCCTACGCTCAGTTTCTGTACCGCCACCACCTTGAGCTTGCGCTCAAGCTTTTAGCACGACAGTGCGGGAGATTGCTCGGCCGCGAGGCGATAGTCCCACCGAGTCACAGACTCGACCAACTGTGGCGGCTCTGCCTTTCTCTGCTTCTCGAAGTATCGGCAGGCACCACCGCCGCCGAAGAGTTGAAGCAGACCACGAGGCTTATCGATGAGTTCTGCCGTGCGGACCCGACATCTGAGGCGTTTCGCTATCCGGAGGACAAGGAAGGGTATCCCACGTTGTCGGGCGAAATCGACCTGGACAGACTCCGGGAGGTCATCGGCAAGGTCTCGCTGCTACTCGACTGCATCAGCACCGATCTCAGCGTCAGGGATCGCGATGCTTTCTAACTTCGCATTGCACCGGACCGCCGGCTCGCGTTGCTCGCTGGCGGCCGGTCAACGCCGGCGTTAGGGTGGCGGGAAACAGTCGAAGTCGGACAGACGCCCGATAAGGAGAGCCAAGTGCATCCGATCTCGGACGTGCGCGAGATATCGAACATC
>CAYQQT010000814.1:0-1756 GCA_964419375.1 uncultured bacterium | reverse complement strand
CTTTTCGCACGCTGGTCACCACGCCCGGGCCGCCCCGGTGAGGGATCACGGCGTCGATCAGATCGACGATGAGCGTCATCTGGTCACGCCGAGCCCCCGCGGGGTGATGGCGGGCGTGCCGAGACGGATCCCACTGATCTCCTAGTTGGATGGGGGGCCTCGACGGGCCCCCCAAGCCCCCCAAGCGCTCGGCAGCACCCCGGCAAAGCCGTGGCGCTCCTCGAATTCCGACAGGCTCCTAGCCTTCGGCATACTTCCCGACGAGAATCGAGCCGAGGGTTTCGAGGACAGCGGGGGAGGGGACGCTCTCGGAGGCGATGAGATTGAGCGAGGTCGCCTGTCGCGCGCGCTCGTTACCGAGCGCCGCCGCGATGACGGGGTCGGCTGCGGCACGCGGCTGGCGATCCATGCGTCCCGAGTGTGCCACGCGCGCGGCGCGTGCGCGCATCGGCGTAAAACAGCACGGCGCAGCCGGCTCGCGCCGACTGCCGCCGCCTTCGACGTGGCCGGTGTGAGGGTGAACCGCTCGGGACCACGCCTTCGCGGCGCTGATCGAGATGACGCGCGCCGCCATCCGTCATCTCGTCGTGGTGGAGGCGGGCCGCACGGGTGTCCACGGACCCGCTGCCGCGGCGGCCACCCACCTCCACGAACTCCTTCAGTCCAAAGACTGCTGGCAGGTAGCGCTCCGACGCCAATCCGGTGATCGTCCTGCGGTGAGTGACCGTGAGCGGGTCTTCGAGCACGACGATCCCGCCTACGCGCCCTTTGGCGGCGAGGTCGAACGCCGTCTTGAAATCGTCGAACGCGTAGGACGGAGCGCAGCACTTCGGAGAGCAGGAAGCCGCGGATCGACCGGGTATTTTCTGTCACTCGCGTCGACCATGTCGGTGGTCCCTAATTATCCCGACTGAGGGTCGCGGCTAGATAGCCAGCGCTTCCACGATGACTGCTTGCGCGTAGCCGTTATAAGGAGTGCCGCCGGTCTTGGTGAGCGCGGCGGTTACTTTCTCGATCACTGGCTCGAGCGACACGCCGCGCTTTTCTATCAAAGCCGACCTCGGCGTACCGCGAATCTGCCCCGTAGCGATGGTGCTCGGATCCGCCCCTTCAATCGTGATTCGCTTGGTTTCGATGTGCGTATCACGGAACCGCGCGCCGGCGAGGAGTCGTCGCAGAAGACCGAAATCATGCATGTCGTACGGCATCCTGAACCGCATCTCCGCGTCGCCGGGGAAAAGCGCCTCGACTACCTCGGCGTTCGCCGCGGCATGAGGATTCTCCTCTATGCGGTCCCACACGTTGAAGAGCAGGATTCCGCCTTCCACGAGAACGCGCCGCGCTTCGTTGAGCATGGCTTGACGGTCTGGCATGAACATGACGCCGAATCCGCAGACGACCGCTCCAAAAGCGCCGTCCTCGAACGGCAGCTTGAGCGCATCCGCTTCGCGCCATTCGATGGCAATGTGCTCGCCAAGCTTTCCGCGCGCATAGTCCAGCATCGCCTTGCTTAGATCGGTGGCCACGAGCCGCAAGGTTGGATCGAGATGCTGGCGAAGCCTCCGCGTCACCAGGCCCGTGCCACACCCGATCTCCAGGACGTTCCCCGGTGGGCTTTTCGGAAGGCGGCGAACAAGGTCGGCCGCGAAGGGATCGAACCAAATAGGTCCCAGGCAAGTGTCGTAGTACTCCGGACCCGTGAAGCTCGCCGATGCGCTGACCATGTAACCTCCTGTGCAATGTGCTCTGTCTAACG
>CAYQQT010000813.1:0-1757 GCA_964419375.1 uncultured bacterium | reverse complement strand
GGCGCCGGTGAGCGCGATGTCCGAGGCGGCGGCGCCGCCGCCCAGGAGCAGCAGCCGCGCCGCGGAGACCAGCGCGCATGCTCGTCGCTCGCCGCTGACCGCTCGACGGTGGAAGACGGCAGCACGCTCTTCAATCCGTCCCCGACCACCATTTCCTTCCTCAGCTTTCCTGTATAGTTTCTCCGGCGCCCGGCGCCCACAGGGAGGCCACGGCCTGACATGATCACCAAGTTCTCGACCGTCTACGCCGGCCACGTCGACCTGCCCGACATGGGCCAGGACGCCACGCCCGCCAACGAGCGGCGCTTTTCGAACGAGCACCTCGCGACGGTGTTCGACAAGACCGAGGCGATCGCGCGCTGCATGGACGAGCACGGCTATCACACGCTCTGGCTGGCCGAGCACCACTTCCAGCACGAGGGCTACGAGTGCCTGCCGAACATCCTCATGATGGCCGTGCACCTGGCGCACCTGACGTCGCGGCTGCGCATCGGGTGTGGCTTCAACATCGCGCCGATGTGGCACCCGCTCCGCCTCGCCGAGGACTACGCGACGGCCGACATCCTGACGGGCGGGCGCACGGTCTTCGGTGTGGGGCGTGGGTACCACACGCGCGAGGTCGAGACGTTCGGCGCGCCGATGCTGGATGCGGAGGCCAACCGCAATCTCTTCGAGGAGCAGGTCGACATCGTCATGAAGGCGTTCGAGGCCGAGTCCTTCGCCCACCGGGGCAAGCACTACACGCTGCCGCCGGCCGTTCCTTACCGCGGCTACGAGGTCAAGGAGCTCACGCTGGTGCCACGGCCCGTGCACCGGCCGGTCGAGACGTGGCAGCCGGTTGTGAGCGCGGGCGCGCGCGGCCTCGACTTCATGATGAAGCACCGCATCAAGGGTCTGATCGGCGGCGGGGCCGCGACGATGGGCGAGAAGTCGATCTTCGCGTTCAAGGAAGCCTCGGAGCGCGCCGGGCTGAACTACAAGCTCGGCGAGGGCCTGAGCCTCGGCATCTTCTACCACCTGGCCGAGTCGCGCGAGCGCGCGGTGCGCGAGATCACCCCGTGGTACGAGGAGCACGTGAAGATGTTCGGGCCGCTCGGCTTCGTGCCCGGCATCACGGCCTCGCAGCTCGAGGCGTCCACGCGACGCGGAGGCTGGGCGGCGGCCGGCGTGCCCACCCTCGAGGACTACATGAAGGTCGGCGCGTGGTTCGCGGGGCCGCCCGAGGAGCTGGTGGCCTACCTTCACTCGCTCGAGGCGCGATTCCCCGGCCTCGAGTACGTGCATCTGAGCAACAGCATGGGCACGCCCAAGGCCGTCATCCTGGAGCAGCTCGCCTGGCTCGCCAAGGAAGTGATGCCGAGCTTCAACGGAGCGCGCTGAGCTGGCTCGGCCAGCCGTCGGTGATCGCTACCCGCCGCTTCGCGAGTACGCGCTGATCGGCGATGGCCGTACCTCCGCGCTCATCTCGCGCGACGGGTCGATCGGTTGGTGGTGCCTGCCGGACCTTGATTCACCGAGCGTCCTCGGCTCGCTGCTCGACAGCGAGCACGGCGGCCGTTTCGTGCTGCGTCCCGAGGGCGCCGCGGAGGCCCGCCGGCGCTACCTGCCTGGCACGGACGTCCTCGAGACGACGTTCACGACGGCAACGGGCCGCGTCCGCATCACCGATGCGCTGACGCTGCCCGGGTCGGGGCTTTCGCCGAGCCGCCTTGACGGGCTGGCCGACGGGGCGCTACGGTTGCGCCGCTCGTCGGTCC
>CAYQQT010000812.1:0-1757 GCA_964419375.1 uncultured bacterium | reverse complement strand
GCTCCCTGGGCACCCGCGACCCCCGGCGCGAGCCGCCGGCGCGTGGGCGGGCTGTGTACCGGCGGCCGCCGGCCGGAGAACGCGGCGTGATCAACCAACGGCAGGCCGCGGCGAGAGCCGCTCGGCAGAGGAGACGATTCATGAGTCTACGGACGATCACCATCGCGGCCTTCCTGGCCACGCTGACCCTGAACCTGACGGCCGCGTCCGCGCAGGCCCCGGCGCCGGCGGCGCCCGCCGCGAGCCCAACCAGCGCGCGTCTGCCCGGCGAGCAGCAGGCCACCGTGCCCGCGGGCGACTACCGCATCGGCCCGGAGGACCTGCTCCACATCATCGTGTGGAAGAACGATCCCATGAGCCGGATCGTCCTCGTGCGGCCGGACGGCCACATCTCGCTGCCGCTGCTCAACGACGTCAAGGCCGCGGGCCTGACGCCCATGCAGCTGCGGGAGATCCTCGTCAAGAGCCTGGCCGAGTACATGCCGTCGCCCGAGGTGTCGGTGATCGTGAACGACATCCGGAGCTTCAAGGTGTCGGTCATCGGCGAGGTGATCCGGCCCGGGCGCTACGAGCTCAAGAGCGCCACCACCGCCCTCGACGTGCTCGCGGCGGCGGGCGGCTTCTCGAGCTTCGCGAACCGGACGAAGATCGTGGTGCTCCGTCCCACCGGCACCACCATCGGCGACAACGCGGCGCCCATGAAGCGCATCCCGTTCAACTACAACCGGGTCATCGCCAGCGGCGGAGAGCAGGAAAACATCTACCTGCAGCCGGGCGACATCGTCCTCGTCCCCTAGGAGACAGCGGATCATGGAGCAGGAAGGACGCAAGGGTTCGTTGCTGGATCAGGTGAAGGCCGTCTGGGACCGGCGCAAGTGGCTCGCCATCTTCACGGCCGCCGCCGCCTTCACCGCCGCGGTGAGCGTGGTGCTCTTCCTGCCCAACCTCTACCAGTCGACGGTGACGGTGCTCGTGGATCGGCACCAGATTCCGGAGGCGTTCGTGAAGGCCACCGTGCAGAGCGAGCTGGAGCCGCGGCTGCACATGGTCAGCCAGGACATCATGAGCCGCGCCCGGCTCCTCGCTCTCATCGAACGGTTCAACCTGTACCCCGCCATGCGCGCCACGAAGGTGTCGGAGCGGGACATCATCGAGCAGATGCGGCACGATATCCAGGTCCAGCTCAAGAGCGTGGAGCGCAAGGGCGCGGATGCCGCCACCACGGTGGCCGTGGCCATCACCTATCGCGGCCCCGATCCGCAGACGGTGTCCGACGTCACCAACACGCTGTCGGGGTTCTACATCGAGGAGAACCGTAAGACCCGCGAGCGGCAGGCGAGCGCCACCTCGGAGGTGCTCAAGACGCAGCTCAACGACACCAAGAAGCGGCTCGAGCAGCACGAGGCGCGCGTGGCCGCCTTCCGCCAGAAGTACCCGGGCGCGCTGCCGCAGCAGGCGATGGGCAACTTGCTGAGCCTGGAGCGGATGCAGGCGGATCTCAGACTGAATTCCGAGAACTACCACCGCGCCCTCGAGCGCAAGCAATTGCTCATGCAGCAGCCCGAGCACGCGGGCGCCGCGGGCGGCCTCGACCCCGAGCGGGCGCAGCTCGCCCGGCTCAAGCAGGAGCTCGCCCAGCTGCGCTCGCAGTACAGCGAGAAGTACCCCGACGTCGCGCGCACCAAGGCGGAGATCGCCAACCTCGAGCGCCAGATCGCCGGCCGGCCCGCCACCCCGGCGCCGGCCGCGGAGGCACC
>CAYQQT010000811.1:0-1758 GCA_964419375.1 uncultured bacterium | reverse complement strand
GCTCGGCATCCCGCGCGTCATCCTGCCCGCCGCCGCCGGCGTCACCGCCGCCATCGGCCTCCTCGCCGCCGAGGTGCGCTTCGACGTCGCGCGCACGTACGTGCGCCGCCTCGACGGAGTCGATCCCGCCCGCGTGAGCGCAATGTACGACGACATGGCGGCGCAGGCGATGGCGGTGGTGCGCGAGTCCGCCGTCACCGGCGCGATCACCGTGCAGCGGGCGGCGGACGGGCGCTACGTGGGGCAGGGATACGAGCTGACGGTGCCGGTGCCGCCGGGACCGCTCGATGCGGTCGGGCTCGCCCGCGTGCGCGTCGCCTTCGACGAGATCTACGCCGCGCGCTACGGCTACGCCAACGCCGCGGAGCCCGTGGAGATCGTGACGTGGAAGCTCTCCGCCATCGGCGGCGCGCCGCGGGTGACCCTGAGCAAGGCGGGGGCGGGCGCCCCCGCGGGCGGACGCCGTGAGCGGCGCCGCGCGTACTTTCCGGAGACGCACGGCTACGTCGATTGCCCGGTCTACGACCGCTACGCGCTGGCGGCCGGCATGCAGATCGCAGGCCCCGCCATCGTGGAAGAGCGGGAGTCGACCTCCGTGCTGCCGCCCGGCGCCCTCGCCACCGTGGACGAGTACGCCAACCTCATCGTGGCCATCACGTGAACCCGATCACGCTCGGCGTCATCTGGGGCGCCCTGCAGTCGATCGCGGTGGAGATCGGCACCACCGTGCACAAGACGGCGTACTCCGAGCAGGCGCGCGAGGGGCAGGACTTCTCCGTCGCCGTCTTCGACCGCCAGGGGCGCATGGTCGCGCAGGGCCCGTACAGCCCCGGCCACATGGGCGCCATGTCCTTCGCCGTCAAGAACGCGCTCGCCGCGCATCCGGTGGAGACGCTTCGCCCGGGCGACGCGATCTTGTTGAACGACCCGCTCCTCGGCTCCGGCCACCTGCCCGACTTCTTCATCACGCAGCCCGCGTTCCACGAGGGCGAGCTGGTGGGGTTCGCGGTGAACATCCTCCACCACACGGACGTGGGCGGGCAGCGGCCGGGCAGCCAGGGTGTCGAAGGCATATTCGATTACTTCCAGGAAGGGCTCCGGATCCCGCCCACGAAGGTGTGGACGGAGTACCGCGAGCAGGAAGGCATCGTCGGGATCATCGCCGCCAACACGCGCACGCCCGAGAAGGTGCTGGGCGACCTGCGCGCGCAGCGCAGCGGGCTCCGCGTGGGCGAGCTGCGTCTGGTGGAGCTGTGCGAGCGCTACGGGCGCGCGGCCGTGTTCTCGGCGATGGACGAGATCATCGCGCGCAGTGAGGCGAACATGAGGGCCGCCATTCGCAAGGTCCCCGACGGCGCTTATTTTTTTGAGGACTTCCTGGACGACTGGGGCCCCGGCACCGACCCCCTGCGGGTGGCGGTGACGGTCACGGTGGCCGGCGACGCCATGACCATCGACTACGAGGGCTCGAGCCCGCAGACGGCGTCGGGGATGAACTCCTACATCAACTACACGCGCTCGTACTCGTACGCGGCGGTGAAGTGCCTCACCGATCCCTTCGGGCCCATGAACGAAGGCGCGCTGCGGCCCATCGCGGTGAAGGCGCCGGAAGGCTCTTTCCTGAATCCGCGCCCACCCGCGGGCGGCGGGCCGCGCGCGATCATCTGCTACCGGATCTTCGAGGCGGTCATCGGCGCCCTCGCCCCCGCGCTGCCCGATCGCGTGGCCGCCGCCGCCTCGCACTTCGTCAACCCGACC
>CAYQQT010000810.1:0-1760 GCA_964419375.1 uncultured bacterium | reverse complement strand
GGTGGCGTGCCCGAGGCCGGAGGCGCCGCCGGTGACGACGGCTCGAACGGATTTGAGATCCATGGATGTTCTCCTGACCGGCGCATTCTACACAAAGTGCGTTATGCTTGCCGTCGCCCTATGCGCACGCCCATCGTCGTCTCCGCGCGCCTCCGGATCCTCTGCGTCTATCCCGCGTACGCGCGCTCCTTCGGCACCTTCCAGCACTCGTACACCTTCTTCGGCGGGCGCGTGCGGGCCTTCATGCCGCCCCAGGGGCTGCTGGCGGTGGCGGCGTACGTGCCGGAGTCCTGGGAGGTGCGCTTCGTCGACGAGAACTCGCGTGCCGCCACCGACGCGGACTTCCGCTGGGCGGACGCCGTGTTCGTCTCCGGCATGCACATCCAGCGCGCGCAGATCCGCGACATCACGCGGCGCGCGCACGCGCACGATCGCGTGGTGGTGGTGGGCGGCCCTTCCGTCTCCGGCTGTCCCGAGTACTACCCGGACGCCGACATGCTCCACCTCGGTGAGATCGGTGACGCCACCGATCGCCTCTTCTCGCACCTCGATCGCGACGCGCGCCGGCCGCCGAGCCCGCTGCGCTTCGAGACCGTGGAGCGGCTGCCGCTGTCGGACTTCCCGACGCCGGCGTACGGACTCATCCGGATCCGCGAGTACTTCATCGCGAACATCCAGTTCTCGAGCGGCTGTCCGTACAGCTGCGAGTTCTGCGATATCCCCGAGCTGTACGGGCGCAACCCGCGCCTGAAGACGCCCGCGCAGATCACGCGCGAGCTCGACGAGATCGCGGCGGCGGGCGCCACCTCCGTGTATTTCGTCGACGACAACTTCATCGGCAACCAGAAGGCGGCCCTCGGGATGCTGCCGCACCTCGTGGAATGGCAGGAGCGCAACCGTTATCCGCTGCGCTTCGCGTGCGAGGCGACGCTCAACATCGCGAAGAATGCGCGGGTGCTCGAGCTGATGCGCGAGGCCGGGTTCATCACCATCTTCTGCGGCATCGAGACGCCCGAGCCCGAGGCGCTGCACTTCATCTCCAAGGATCAGAACCTCCGGATGCCCATCCTGGACGCGGTGCGGCGGATCAACAGCTACGGCATGGAGGTGGTGTCCGGCATCATCATCGGGCTCGACACGGACACGCCGAAGACCGCCGACCACATCATCGAGTTCGTGCGGGCGTCCAAGATCCCGCTCCTCACCATCAACGTCCTCTACGCGCTGCCGAAGACGCCCCTGTGGCGCCGCCTGGAAGCGGAGGGGCGCCTGGTGCCGAACAGCGACGACCGCGAGTCGAACGTCGTGTTCAAGCTGCCGTACGAGGAGGTGCTCGGCATGTGGCGCCGGTGCATCACGGCCGCCTACGAGCCCGCCGCGCTGTACGAGCGCTACGCGCACAACATCGTGCACACGTTCGCCAATCGCAAGGATTACCCGTCGAACGCGCAGCGCGCGTCATGGGGCAACGTGGTGATGGGACTGGGGATCCTGCGCCGCCTGCTGTGGCGCGTGGGCGTGCGCGGCAACTACCGCCGGACGTTCTGGCGCATGGCGTGGCCGCTGATCAAGACGGGGAAGATCGAGCCCCTCATCCACGCCGCCATGGTGAGCCACCATCTCATCGAGTTCACGCGCGAGTGCCTGCAGGGCGCCGGTCAATCGGCGTTCTACGCGCCCACTCCGACGACGTCGACGATTGATTACATGGGGGGCCTCGACGGGCCCCCCCAGCCCCCCCCGACGCTCGGCAGCGCCCC
>CAYQQT010000809.1:0-1764 GCA_964419375.1 uncultured bacterium | reverse complement strand
CATGCGCTCGGTCATCGGTAGAGCGCTTCGACGAAGGCGAAGGTGCGCGTGGGGGCTCCGTCCGCCGCCCGCATCTCCGTGTGGAGCCGGCGCAGGTCGCCTTCCGTGTCCACGTCGAACCAGGCGGGTAGGACGGCCACGCGCACGCCGAGCCTGCGCGCGCGCTCCAGCGTGGTGGCGAGGACGGCATCGGTCGACCAGGGGATGCCGTCGAAGAGGGCGGGCCGGGGCACGCGCACGCCGACGAGATAGTACCCGCCGTCGTCGCACGGCCCGAGGACAACGTCGGCGGCGCCGGCGGCGAGCGTCTCGGCGGCGCGCGCGACGTAGGCCATGGGCAGCGTGGGGCTGTCGGAATCCATCGCGATGGCGCCCGGGTGGCCGGCGGCGAGGAGGCCGTCGAGGAGCGCGGTGAGGCGCTCGCCGAGATCACCGTCGTGCTGGGGCATGAGATGGAACCCGGCAGGCGCCAGCGCGGCCATGGCGGCTGCCGCGTGCGCGGGGGCGAAGGCGACCACGGGGGCGATGCCCGGCACGCGCCCGAGCGCGTCCAGGCGGTCGAGAAGGAAGCACCGGTAGAGGGCCGTCGCGCGCTCGGCCGTGAGCGCTCCGTGCAGCCGCGATTTCACCGGCACGGCGCCCGGCACCTTGGCCATCACGGCCACCGCGGGCTTCAGTTGGCTCGACCCTTCGGGGCCGCTCGGCCCGTTGGGGCCGCGCGCGCCTGCCAGAAGCGGTCGGGCCGGCGCGTGAGACGCTCGGCGAGGAAGCGGCCCGCGCGCTCCGTGTCGCCGCCGCGGAAGGCCGCCTCGAACAGCGTGTCGTGGAAGACGTCGCGCTGCGCGCGGCTGCCGCCGAGCTCCACGATGCGCGACCGCAGCGGCTCGATGAGGCTCACCGTTCGCGCGTAGTCGCCGCCGGCAAAGGCGTGCAGCCCCTGCACGAGCGGCACGAGCACGTCGCCGGTGAGGCGGGTGCTGTCCTTGGCCACGCGCGCGCGCACCATCTCGAGGTGACGCTCCGCCGCCGGCCAGTCGCCGCCCGCGGCGAGCGCCATCGCGATGTGGGCCACGTGGAACAGCAGCCCCTGCCGGTTCAGCCGCTCGCGCGCGATGGCGGTGAATGGCTGCCACCGCTCGCGCACGGGCCGGCCCGCCAGATCCAGCCGCCACAGCAGCGAGATGGAATCGTGCAGGTCGCCCGGAATGGCGCTCGGCGCCCGCTCGAACACCCGGCGCGACATCGCGCCCGCCCGCTCGTACTCGCCGCGCGCGAAGTAGAGGAGGGCGAGGTGCCAGTAGAGATGGTTCTTGAACCACCCGAGGCCGCGGCACGGATGGATGGCGGGCGGCAGTCGCGCCACGCCCCCGTCGAAGTCGGCCGCTTCGTACAGCGCGTGCGCGAGCGCGTGCACGGCCCACGCGTCGCTGGCGTCGAGGGCGAGCGCCGCCTCCGCCGCGCGCGTGGCCTCTACGCACCGGTCCGCCTCTTCGAGCGCGAACGCGTGCAGGCCCAGCACGAACGAATTGCCCGGGTAGTGCGGCACCATGGCCGTCGTCAGCTCCAGCATCTCCGGAAACCGCCCCTGCCAGAACCAGAGCATGTACAGCCGCTGCACCACGACGACGTCGCGCGGGAAGGCGGCGAGGTGCGCGCGCAGGTTACGCTCGGCCTCCACGAGGTTGCCGCCCGTCCACAGCGCGAGCGCTTCCACGTGGCCGCGCTCGCGCGCGCTCTGGCTCGCCACCGCCGCCCGCGCCGTCT
>CAYQQT010000808.1:0-1766 GCA_964419375.1 uncultured bacterium | reverse complement strand
TGCCCGTCGCGCGTGGCGAACACCGCCACCGGCGCAAAGAACTGGTGAGCGCTTCCCCGCCGGGTGACGCGCTCGCCCAGACTGTCGAGGAGGACCGGCGCCACCATCCACGACACCGCGCTGCGGAACATCGACACGTCGATGCGGGCGCCTTCGCCCGTGCGCGCGCGATGGTAGAGCGCCTTCATCACCTCGCCGTAGCCGTGCTCGGCGGCGCCGAGGTCGACCATGGGCAGGCCGAACGGCGTGGGGGGCCCGTCCACCTCGCCCGTGAGCGCCATGAGCCCCGCGCGCGCCTGGAGCACCGGATCGTAGGCGGCCTCGTCGTGCGCGGGCCCGAAGCCGCTGATGCCCAGCCAGACGAGGTCGGCCTTGTGCGCGCGCAGCGTCTCGTAGTCGATGCCGAGCGGCGCGTAGTTGCGCGGCCGCTGGTTGGTGGCGAAGACGTCGACGGGCAGGCGGGCGATGAGGTCGCCGAGCAGGCTCCGGCCCTCGGGCTCGCCGAGATTGAGCGTGATCGCTTCCTTGCCGCAGTTGTTGGGCAGAAAGTAGCTGCGCATGTCGGGCTCGCCCAGGACGTCGCGCCCGACGAAGCGGTTGGGATCGGGACGGGCGCGATGCTCGACGCGGATGACCCGCGCGCCCTCGCAGGCGAGGCGGTAGGTCAGGAACGGCAGCGTGGTCGCCTGCTCGAGGGACAGGACGGTGAGACCGTCGAGGGTGCGGCTCATCGCGTGGGGCGACGGTCCACGACGCGCACGGCCTTGCCCTGTGGCCGCTCGATGGCGCCGAGCGGACGCAGCGCGACCTCGGGGCTCAGCGCGAGCAGGTCGTGCAGCTCTCGCTTGATGCGCGGCGCCACTGCCGCATCGCAGCCCTCCTCCGCCTCCACCACGAGCGTCATGCGCTCGCCGCCGCCGTCGGCGTCCAGCACGATCTGGTACTCGCAGCCGACGCCGGCGTGGCGCAGCAGCAGCGTCTCCACCTGGCGCGGGTAGAAGTTGACGCCCTTGTAGATGACCATGTCGTCGGTGCGGCCGCGCAGCCGGTCCAGCCGCAGCGACGTGCGCCCGCACCCACAGCGCGCGCGCGACACCACGCGCGTGAGATCGTGGGTCCGGTACCTGATGAGGGGCAGCCCCTCGCGCGTGAGCGTCGACACGACGAGCTCGCCTTCGGTGCCGTCGGCGACAGGCGCGGCGGTGGCGGGGTCGACGATCTCGACGTAGTAATGGTCCTCCCACACGTGGATGCCCGCGCGCGCCGCGCAGTCGATGCCCAGCCCCGGCCCGCCCGTCTCCGTCATGCCGATGATGTCGAAGGTGCGGATGCGCAGGTCGCGCTCGATGCGCGCGCGCAGCTCGTCCGACCACATCTCGGAGCCGAAGATGCCCACGCGCAGCGCGAGGGATCCGAGATCGAACCCTTCCTCGCGCGCCACCTCGATCAGGCGCAGCGGATAGGTGGCGATGGCCGTCAGCACCGTCGCTTTGAGATCGCGCATGAGCCGGAGCTGCAGCGTGGTGCGGCCGGCGCCGGTGGGAATCACCATGGCCCCCAGGCGCTCGGCGCCGTAGTGGAAGCCGAAGCCGCCCGTGAAGAGCCCGAACGACGGCGTGATCTGGATGACGTCGTCCTTCGTGACGCCCGCCGCAACGTAGCAGCGCGCCATCACCTCGCCCCACTGCGCGACGTCGGCGGGCGTGTACGGGTTCAGCACCGGGTTGCCCGTGGTGCCGCTCGACATGTGGATGCGCCGGTAGCCG
>CAYQQT010000807.1:0-1768 GCA_964419375.1 uncultured bacterium | reverse complement strand
GCGCTCGGCACGTGGATGGCCGCCCGCCGGAACCGCTCGCGCGTCATCATCGCCACGAAGGTCATGGGCCCCATGGGCCCCGGCCCCAACGACACCGGCCTCTCGCGCACGCACATCATGGAAGGCGTGGAGGCCTCGCTGCGCCGGCTGCAGACGGACTACATCGATCTCTACCAGGCCCACTGGGACGATCGCGACACCCCGCTCGACGAGACGCTGCGCGCCTTCGACGATCTCGTGCGGCAGGGCAAGGTCCGCTACCTCGGCGCCTCGAACTACGTCGCCTGGCGCCTCACCCGCGCGCTGTGGGAGAGCGACAAGCGCGGCTACGCGCGCTTCGAGTCGATCCAGCCCAAGTACAACCTCGTCTTCCGCGACGAGTACGAGCGCGAGCTGGAACCACTCTGTCTCGAGCAGAACATCGCCGTCATCCCCTACTCGTCCCTGGCCAGCGGCTTCCTCTCCGGCAAGTACCGCGCCGGCGAGGCGCTGCCGCCGACCGCGCGCGCGACCGGCGTGCAGAAGAACTACATGAACGACCGGGGCTTCGCCGTGCTGGCCGCTGTCGAGCAGGTGGCGTCGAAGGTGGGCGCGACACCCGCGCAGGTGGCGCTGTCGTGGATGGTCCACCGGCCGGGTATTACGGCGCCGATCGCGAGCGCCACGTCGGTCGCTCAGCTCAAGGAGATTCTCGGCGCGATCGACCTGAAGTTGGGGGAGGACGCGACCGCCGAGCTCGAGCGGGCGAGCGCGTGGAAAGAGGCGTCATGAGGCGGCGGGCGTCTCACCGCGGTACTGCTTGAGGAGATCGGGGGCGCAGGCCGTTAGGACACCGGCGAGTAGCAACCACATTAGGGATGCGACGGGCAGTCGACGCATCGTTAGGCCCCTCCTTGCGCGCATCATAGCGGGAACCCGGTCCGATGCTTGCCGTCGGGTTCTGCGGAGCATCCAGCCCTGACGAAGCTCGTCAGCGCCTGCCGCTGATGGAACCAGAGCGCCGTACACCGCCGGGACGTTGCCGGTTGGGTTGGGCGCCAGGCTCGCGGCGCCCACGCAGGTCCTTAATCGCTGAGGCACGCTCGCGCGCTACCGCGTGACACAAGCCGCGCCGGTGGGACTGTCTGTCAGAACACCGCTAGCCTATACTTCCGCTACGTGAACGGTCCTACACTTCGTGCTGCCGCCAAGCGGTCCTACTACGCGGACACGCTCACTGAATTCTGTGCCGCCGACCGGAACGAGATCTTTGCGCAAATGGCTCGGCGGAATGATTTCGACCTCACTGGAACCCAGCGCGACGCATGGCTCGAGGAGACCGAGCTTCTACAGCGCGTTCTAGCGCGATACACCGGCGCGGTCTACCTCGAGTTCACGATTCCACGCATGGGACGTCGAATTGATGCGCTCGTCATTATCGGACCGGTCATCTTCATCCTCGAATTCAAGGTCGGAGAAGAAACCTTTTACTCCCAGGACCTGGATCAGGTCGTTGATTACGCTCTAGACCTCCACAATTTTCATGAAGGCAGCCACGGCGCATTCATTGCACCCGTGTTGATCTGTACGCGGGCGATCGGACGGCAGCGTGTTCCAGGCGCTCGCCCCTCTGATCGACTATTCGAGGCGTCGCGGACTAACGCCGAAGGCTTGGCGGACACGATCAAGCAGATTTTGAGTCTTGTTGATGAGCCGGACATCCGGATCGATCAATGGGAAGAAAGCGGCTACAAGCCAACCCCAACCATCATCGAAGCGACGTTGGCGC
>CAYQQT010000806.1:0-1769 GCA_964419375.1 uncultured bacterium | reverse complement strand
CCTACGGCGAGCTGATCGGCGATCGCGCCTTCAACGTGAAGATCGATGCCGCCGCGCCCCTGAAATCGCCGGACCGCTTCCGGTTCATCGGCAAGCGCCTGCTCCGCCCCGACCTGCCCGCGAAGATCACCGGCCACCATCGCTATCTTCACGATCTCGTGCTGCCCAACATGCTCCACGCGCGCGTGATCCGTCCCCCCGCGCTCGGCGCCACCCTCGTGTCCGTGGACGAGTCGTCGATCGCCCCCATCGGCGGCGCGAAGGTGGTACGCATGCAGAGCTTCCTGGCGGTCGTGGCCGATCGGGAGTGGGACGCGGTGCGGGCCGCGCGCGCCCTTCAGACGCAGTGGACCGTCGGGACCGGACTGCCCGAGCAGGCGAAGGAGTTCGACGCGATGCGGGCCAGCCGTGTCGTGCGCGACCAGGAGATCGCCAAGCGGGGCGATCTCTCGGCGTTGAGCGCGCCCTCGGCGGGGACGCGCACGCTGGCGGCCTCGTACCGGTGGCCCATGCAGACGCACGGCTCCATCGGCCCTTCGTGCGGCGTGGCGGATGTGCGCGCCGATGGTGCCACCGTGTGGAGCTCGTCGCAGGCCACACACAATTTCCAGGCGACGTGCGCCCGCGTGCTCGGCCTGGAGCGCAGCCGCGTGCGCGTGATCTATCTCGACGGCTCCGGCTCGTACGGCCCCAACGGCGCCGACGACGCGGCGGCGGAGGCGGCGCTGTTGTCGAAGGCGCTCGCCCGTCCCGTGCGCGTGCAGTGGAGCCGGCAGGAGGAGCACGGCCTGGACCCAAAGGGCCCCGCACAGCTCCTCGAGCTGCGCGCCGCCGTGAACGGCGATGGCGAGGTGACGGCGTGGGAGACACAGGCGTGGCTGCCCCTGGCCACCGCCAATCTGCCCAACATTCCACTGCTGGCGCTGGACGCCGCCGGCATCCCACAGGTGCAGGGACGCTCGACGGGCCTGATCTACCAGAACGTGGATCCGCCCTACACGCTGCCGAACGTCCACGCCGTCGTGCACTGGATCCCCGACGCGCCCCTGCGCACGTCGGCGATCCGTGCGCCCGGCAAGGTCGCCAACACCTTCGCGGTGGAGTCGTTCGTGGACGAGATCGCGTCGCTGGCGCGCGTGGATCCCGTCGAGTTCCGCCTGCGCCGTCTCACCAATCCGCGCGGCATCGAGGTGCTGCGGCGCGCGGCGGCGCGGATGGGCTGGCAGCCGCGGCCGTCACCGCGGCCCGTCGATCCGGCGGCGGCGGTGCTCACCGGCCGCGGCATCGCCTACGTCCACTACAAGCACGAGGAGACGCTGGTGGCCATGGGCATGGAGGTCGCGGTGGAGCGCGCCACCGGCCGCATCCGGGTCACGCGGGTGGTGTGCGCCCAGGATTGCGGGCTCATGATCAACCCCGAGTGCGTGCAGAGCCAGCTCGAGGGCAACATCATCCAGACGCTCTCGCGCGCGCTCCACGAGGAGGTTCTTTACGACCGCGACCGCGTGACGACGGTCGATTGGGCCAGCTACCCGATCCTCACCTACCCCGAGGTGCCCGCGCTCGAGTTCGAGCTGATCCAGCGGCTCGATCAGCCGCCGCTGGGCGCGGGCGAGGCGGCGTCGACGCCAGTGCCGGCCGCCCTCGCGAATGCGGTCTTCGACGCCACCGGCGTGCGGCTGCGCACGGTGCCGTTCCGGGCGGATCGGGTGAAGCGCGCCCTCGACGGAAGCTGAGCCGCGCTCCGCCATAAGGTGTGGTGCGCCTGG
>CAYQQT010000805.1:0-1770 GCA_964419375.1 uncultured bacterium | reverse complement strand
GGGTCGAACGTCTGCTCGATATAGCTGAAGATCCTCACCGGCAGCGTGACCGCCGTCGGGCTCGCGAGGAACAGCGCGATGGACACGTCATCGAACGAGATGATGGTGGCGAACGCGCCCCCGGCCACCACCCCGGGCGCGATGAGTGGCAGCGTTACGCGCCGAAACGCCTGCGCGGGCGTGGCGCCGAGGTTGAGCGCCGCCAGCTCCAGCGTGCGATCGAAGCCCGCGAGCGAGGCGCCCACGAGGCGGATCACGTAGGGGACCGTGATGACGAGGTGGCCGCAGATGAGGCTGAACGGCGTCCGCGTGATCCCGGTCATCGTGTAGAACTGCAGCAGCGCGATGCCGAGGATCACCGTAGGCAGCATCAGCGGTGAGAGGAAGAAGGTGTTCAGCGCGTCGCGTCCGAGGAAGCGGTAGCGCACGAGGGCCAGGGCCGCGAGCGTGCCCAGCACGGTGGCCAGCGCGCCGGTGATCACGGCCACAACCAGGCTCACGCGGAAGGAATCGAGGAACTCCGGATGCTTCGGGATATCGAGGTACCAGCGCAGGCTCAGGCCGTGGGGCGGGAACGACGTGTACTCGGCGGCGGTGAGCGAGGAGACGAGCACGACCGCGATGGGCGCCATGACGAAGGCGTAGACCCCCGCGCTGAACAGGCCGACTGCGCTCGGCCGTCTCACCGGAAGACCACGCCGAAGCGGCCGGACTCGAGCGCGCGGAGATAGAGGAAGGCGCAGAGGCCGGTCAGCGCAAGCAGGATGAACGCGATGGCGCTGCCGTAGGGCCAGTCGGAGAGCAGGAGCGTCTGCTGGTAGGCCAGGTAGGACATCACCTTCACACGGGGGCCACCGAGCAGCGCGGGGGTGATGAAGGCGCTGGCCGCCAGCGTGAACACGATCAACGAGCCGGCCGCGACGCCGGGCAAGCTGAGCGGCAGGACCACGCGCAGGAAGGCCTGGCGCTCGGAGGCGCCGAGGTTCTGGGCGGCGCGGATGAGCGCGGGGTCGATGCGCCCGAGGGAGGCGGCCACCGACAGCACCATGAAAGACAGGAACACGTGGGTCAGGCCCACCACGATGGCCGTCTCCGTGTAGAGCAGGCGCAGCGGGTCGGCGATGATGCCGAGTCCCGTGAGCAGCGAGTTGACGAGGCCGTTCGGCCCCAGGATGACGAGCCAGCCGAAGCTGCGGACGACGACGCTCACCAGTAGGGGCGCCACGATCAGCAGCGTGAGGTACGCGCGCTTGCGTCCGCTGCAGCGGGTGAGGTGATAGGCGACGGGGTAGCCAAGCAGGAGCGTGCTGGCCGTCGTCAGTAGCGCGAGCTTCAGGGTGCGCCAGAGGATGCCGAGGTAGAAAGGGTCGGTGAGGAACTTGACGTAGTTCTGGAGGGTCGCCTCGGCGAGGGCGCCGGTGGTGCGGTCGAAGCGGAAGAAGCTGAGGACGAGCAGGTTCACGAGCGGCGCCAGGAAGAGCGCGAGGAAGACCGCCAGCGGCGCCGCCAGCAGCATCCAGGGCACCGCCGCCCTACGCATCACGTTCCAGCACGACGCGGCAGTCGGCCGCGTGCCACTCCAGCCAGACGGCAGTACCAGGCCCGGGCGCATCCACGGTGTCCGGCAGCGTCGCAGTGAGCACGCGGTCGCCGACGGCGAGCTGGCAGCGGGTCACGGCGCCGAGGAACGACAGGGCGCGCACCGTGGCGGCGAGGGAGTTGTCGCCGCCGGCCGGCGCACGCACCACGCGGACGCGCTCGGGGCGGACC